>JABLXX010000005.1:300000-427234 GCA_013177825.1 Syntrophaceae bacterium | reverse complement strand
CTTCGACCGCCTCGGCGTACCCCGGCTCTCATGAACTCAACGACTCGAACCGCCCGGTGCGGACCCGCATGCCGGGTTGTGTGGGAGGGGAACGGTCAGGAATCCTGACCGCCCCTATCCCGATTGGCTCCCTCCCGCGACAGAGGTTGTTCAATCGTGGAAACGGGAGAAACGTGAGAAAGGGTTCTCCTCCGGCAGGGAATGAAAAGAATGGCCGACTAGGTCCGGGGAGTTGCCGCCTCGAAGATTTTTTTAAGCGCCACAGAGCCTGTCCTGTTCATCTCTTCAACACCGAAAGGATCGAAATAGGCCAGAACCGCTTCGTTTTCTGGCCTGGAGCCGGTAGACTCGAGGATGTAATAGCTCTGGCTCATGGTGGCGATGCGGCACCCGAAACGTTCAATCGCCCGCATGATTTCAATGCGGGTTTCTGGAGTGACTTTCACGCCGAAAATCATCAGTTCCCGGTGAAGGAAGGCCGGGCCGGAGAAATCGGATACCTCAAGAACATCGACAAGTTTGTAAAGCTGCTTTTTGATCTTCTCCGTGAAATCGCTGTCGGCGGAACTGGTCAGGGTAATCCTGGATATGTCAGGATTGATCGTTTCCGCGACGCACAGGGTGCTGATGTTGTAACCGCGACTGCTGAAGACGGCTGCGATCCGGGACAGGACACCCGGGCGATTGTTCACGAGCATGGATAGGGTTCGTTCTTCGACGGTCATCTTTATTCCTTTCCTTACGTTCAAATCCGAACGTTCAAACAGGTTACTGAAAAGATCCCTGAAAGGACTCAGTCTGCCTGGCCGAAGATCATCTCCACGTTGGAGCGGCCCGGCGGAATGATGGGAAAGACAAAATTTTCAGAGTCCACGACGGCCTCCAGGAGGTATGGTCCATCGGTCCGGCCCAGGGCTTCTATGCCTTCATCCGAAGCGTTGTCGACTCGGATCCGGCTGGAAGGGATGCCGAAGGCGCGAGCAGCGGCCACAAAGTCCGTTCCTTCACCCAACTCGATGCTGTTGTAGCGGGCATCGAAAAAGAGATTCTGGATCTGTCGGATCATGCCCAGGTGACCGTTATTGAAGACAACGATCTTGATGGGAAGATTGTAGTACCTGATCGTGGCGAGTTCCTGGATATTCATGTAAAACCCGCCATCCCCCGTGATTGCGACAACGCTTCGGGCAGGTGCCCCGATCTTGGCACCGATGGCGGCGGGGACGCTGAATCCCATGGTTCCCATTCCCCCGCTGGTAAGCAGACAGCGAGGAGTGCGGGTACGCCAGGAGCGAACGGTCCAGATCTGGTTGAGGCCGACGTCGGCCACAGCCATGGTGTCATCCGGAAGGGCTTCCTGGATCCTGCGGATGAAGGTCCCGGCAGGACCGCAGCCGCGGTCGGGCACTTTCTCTTCAACGGATGTCCTCTCTTCCGCGATCCGGTTCATCCAATCCGTTCGATCCCGGGGCTCGATCATGGGAATCAAGGTCCGGATTGCCTCCATGGCATCGCCCGTAAAGGGCAGGTCCGCCTTGATATTCTTACTGATGGAGGTAGGGTCGATATCAATGTGGGCAACCGTTGCCAAGGGGGCGAATTCGTCGATCCGGGAAGTGCTCCGGTCGGTGAAGCGGGTTCCCACGGCAAGGATGAAGTCGGACTGGTGAACGATGCTGTTGGCCAGCTCAAAACCGTGGGAGCCGATGAATCCGAGATTCAGGCCGTTGGCGGCGTTCACGGACCCAACCCCCATCATGGTCGTGACAAATGGGAGTTGGGTTTTGGCGATCAGATCCCCCATGAGGTCGCAGGCATTCGCCAGTTTAACCCCTCCACCGATGATGACTACTGGGCGCTCGCTCTGATTGAGGGCGCGTGCGATCCTCTCAATGGCTTCCCTGCCGTCGCTGCCGTTCTTGTATCCGTTCCTGATCGTTTCCTCAACCGGGCCTGCGGGTTCGCATTGTGCCGCCAGGATGTCGCGCGGCAGATCCACCAGTACAGGACCGGGCCGTCCGGAGGTCGCTATTTCAAAGGCCTCGCGAAGATTGGAGGCTAGGTCGTGAATGTTCTTCACCTGGAAACTGTGCTTGGTGATGGGAATGGTCATGCTGATGATGTCCGTTTCCTGAAAGGCGTCGCGGCCCAGGAGGCTCGTGTTGACCTGAGCCGTCAGGGCGACCAGGGGTGACGAATCCATGTAGGCCGTGGCGATTCCCGTGACCATATTGGTAGCGCCGGGGCCGGAGGTGGACAGGCAGACGCCGACTTTTCCCGTCGCCCTGGCGTAGCCGTCGGCGGCATGGGCGGCTGCCTGTTCGTGGCGGACCAGGTAGTGACGGATGGAACTCTCCATGAGGCGGTCATTCAGAGGCAGGGAGTTGGCTCCGGGAAAGCCGAAGATGACATCCACTCCCTGCTCCCTGAGAATCTGGATGACGATGTCCGCACCGATGGTACCCATATTTCAAACTCCTTTCGCTGGTTCAAAAGTGAAAAAGCCGCAGGCGTTTCGCATGCGGCTTTTTGGCAATAAAAAAGCCGCGGTCCGTTCGGGGATCCGCGGCTCGTTTTCCTATGTCAAACCCTCATAGGAACGACGCAGCGGTCCCCGCCGGAACTACTACTACGACTACGGCTACGCTGCGGTCTTTCTGTTTAAAGGGTTTCACGTTCTTCGATTCCTTTTGTAAAAGTGATCGCTACTCTACTGAAGAAGAAAGAAATGTCAAGCTGAAAATTCCGGCTGTAAATTTAAAAGGATGTGTCTTCGTCGTCCTCCGGCAGGCTCTTCGGGACCTGGCCGCTGTCCACGACGGACGACCCTTCCGGTGTGGCCCCCTCCAGAAAGGCTTCGTAAAGGGCTCCTTCCGAGAATCTCACCGGCTGTCCCGTCCGGGGGTCCACCTTGACAAAGACAATCCCCCTGGGAACCGGGAACGGCTCGATGGGAGTTCCCTGGACGGCTTTCTCCATGTAGTACAGCCAGATCGGAGCGGCGGCCCGTCCCCCGACTTCCTGCCTCCCCAGAGCCCGTTCCTGGTCAAAGCCGACCCAGACTCCCGTCACGAGGGAGGGTGTAAAGCCGATGAACCAGGCATCGCGCATGTCATTGGTGGTGCCTGTTTTGCCGGCTGCGGGTCGGCCGATTGCCTTCACCCGGGTTCCGGTTCCGCTCTGAATGACACCCTGCATAACGTATGAAGAGAGAAAAGCGATCCGCGGGTCGATGACCTGCTCCTCCCGGACCTGGGTTTCCTCAAAGACCTGGCCGGTCCGGTCGACGATCTTGCGGATCATGAAGGGCGTCACTCGCTTTCCCTGGTTTGCGAGAACGCCGTAGGATCGGACCATCTCCTCCAGGGTGACGTTGGCCGAACCCAGCGCCAGTGAAAGGTTCCTGGGCAGGGGAGACGTTATCCCCAGATTCGCGGCATACGAAACGGCATAGTCCACGCCGATGGCCTGGAGGATCTTGACGGTGACAACATTCCGTGAATGAACCAGGGCATTTCGGAGCGTCGTCGGGCCGTTGAATTTCCCGTCGAAGTTTCTGGGACGCCAGTATCCATCGGGCTTGGAAGGATCCGGAAACTGAACGGGCGAGTCGTCGATCCGGGTGGAAGGGGTCATCTCCTTGTCGAAGGCAGCCGTGTAGATGAGCGGCTTGAATGACGATCCCGGCTGCCGGCGGGATTGGGTGGCCCGATTGAACTCGCTTTTCTTGAAATCCCTTCCCCCCACCATGGCCTTGATGGCCCCGGTGCGGGCGTCCATGCAGTACAGCGCACCCTGGACGGTTCCAACGGTATATTTCTCACGCTTCTCCAGTTCCCGGAGTCCTTGCTCCACGGCATCCCGCGCTGCTGTCTGCATGGGAATGTTCAGCGTCGTGTAGATCTCGAGGCCCTCTTTGTAGAGGACGTCGCTGCCGTATTTTTCCTGGACGTACCGCCGGATGTTCTCCACGAAATACGGGGCGATTTTATCCTTGGGCCGCACGGAGCGCAGATTCAGAGGCGCCGCCAGCGCGGCTTCCTTCTGTTCCATGGTGATGTATCCGCTTTCCACCATCCGGTCCAGCGTGTAGGCCTGCCGCTGTTTTGCCCGTTCCAGGCTGCTGTAGGGCGAATAATTGCTGGGTGCCTTCGGGAGCCCCGCCAGCATGGCCGCTTCCGGCAGGGTGAGGCTCCGGGCGCTCTTCCCGAAATAGGCCTCCGCCGCCGCCTCCACGCCGTACGTGCCGTGTCCCAGGTAAATGTGGTTGAGGTAGAGGTGAAGGATCTCGTCCTTCGTCAGGTAGCGGTCGATCTTGAAGGCGAGGATGGCCTCCTTGATCTTTCGGATGTAGCTTCGTTCGGGGGTCAGGAACAGGGACTTGGCCACCTGTTGTGTGATTGTGCTCCCCCCCTGTACGACGCGTCCCGCCTCGATGTTCTTGAAGAATGCCCGTGAGATGCTCTGGAGGTCGAAGCCGCGGTGCTGGTAAAAACGTGCATCCTCGGCGGCTACAAAGGCCTGGACAACCACCGGGGGCAGGTCCTGGATGCGGACGACTTTCCGGTCCTCCAGGAAGAACTCGTCCACCAACTCGTTGTTGTCGGAATAGACCCGCGTGGCGATACTGGGGCGGTAATCCTTCAGGGTGGCGATGCTGGGCAGTTCCTTCAGGAGAACATAATAGAGGACCGTGCTGCCGATCACCAGAAGGGCGATGACAGTGAGAATCCCTGCAATCAGAATGGTCCCGATGCCCGAGATGTTCCTCGTACGACGCTTTCTTTTTCCGAATGGTCCGGCCATCATCCTGCCTCGGAGGACTCCGCCTCTTCCTCCGCCTCCGTCTCATCCTTTTTCCTATTCTTCTCGGCGAATCGCGACACGAAAATGCTGATCTCGTAAAGGAAAAGGAGCGGGATGGCCATCAGGATCTGGCTGAGGGCGTCCGGTGAGGGCGTGAGCACCGCGGCGGCGATGAATATGACGAGAATGGCGTAGCGCCGCTGGCGGGAGAGCATTCGCGAGTTCACGATCCCGATCTTCGTCATGAAGAAGATGAACACGGGCATTTCAAAAGACAGGCCGAAGGCCAGAAGGAACTTGAGCGACAGGTCCAGGTACTCCCGGAAGGAGATCATGGGCTTCAGGAAGTCCGTCGAGAATTCGAGAAAGAATGAGAAGGCCGGCGGCAGAGCAATGTAATACCCGAACAGAACGCCGCCGATGAACAGGATCGACGACGAGATGACGAACGGAGCCACGTAGCGCTTTTCCTTCTTGTACAGGCCCGGGGAGATAAACTTCCAGACCTGGTATAACGTGAAGGGGCTGGTCAGGAAGAGGGACGCGAAAAAGGCGATTTTCATATGGATGAAAAAGGCCTCCGGCAGCCCCGTAAAGATCATATGGCTGTTCTTCGGCATCGCATCGGCCAGGGGCTTCGTGATGATCGCGAAGAAGAAGTCCTTGAAAATGTAGCAAGCGACGAAGCCGATCCCCACAACAATCAGGATTCGAACCAGACGCGTCCGCAGTTCCAGCAGATGACTGGTGAGAGGCAGCTTCTCTTCGGCGGAATCGTTCATGATCGGCGGCGGATAGGCTTTGCGGAGTCGTCAGGAATGAGACGAATCCAGGGGTTTCTGGGGCGGGGCGGAGGTTGTCTCAGGGTTGGTATCCGTTGATTTTTCCTTGTCATCGGCTTCCTTTTTGGCTTCTGTGATGGAGTCCTTCAGATCCTCCGCCTCCTTCTTCAGGTCATCGGCCTGGAGGGAATTTTTCACTCCCTCGGACACGTCCTCGGCGGCTCTCTTGAATTCCGAGAATCCTTTCCCGAGGGATTTCGCCAAGTCGGGAAGCTTTTTGGGCCCCACGACCAGGAGGGCGATAATGGCGATGATGATGAGTTCCTGCATGCCGATGCCGAACATGGCAACCAATACTCCCGTATCCGTGATTCGCGGTATATAGGTGCACTTCCCGGGGTTTGTCAATCCTTTTTCCCGAGGCCTTCGGGAGCCAATTCCTTTGCATTTTGGGGGACCTTGTGGTACGGAGCGGTCCGATGGAAACGTCGCCGGAGACCTTCGGCGACGCCTCGGGCCGATTCGAGGGAGCCATGGCCAGAAAAACAGGGGTCGTAAGAGATAATCGATACTTGCGTCATGGAGCAGGGGAGTTTCATCCGGAGAACTACCGACGCCTCGAGGTCATCCATGCCATTCTCGATACTCCCGACATGGCCGGTAAACTCTTCCCCATCCCCCCCCGGCATGCCACCCGGGACGAAATCCTGAGGCTGCACTCGGAAGCATATTTTCGCAAGATTGCATCAACGGCAGGTGAGCCCTGTACCCCCCTGGACCCGGACACGGAAGCATGTGCGGATTCCTTTGACACAGCCCTCCTGGCCGTGGGCGGACTTCTCAATGCCATCGACGCCGTTCTGGACGGGTCCCTGGACAATGCCTTCGCCTTTGTCCGGCCCCCGGGGCATCATGCGGAGAGACATGCCTCCGGCGGCTTCTGCCTCTTCAACAACATCGCCCTTGGCGCTGCGCACGCTTTGGCGGTCCGCGGCCTCAAGCGGATCCTGATCGTCGATTGGGACCTTCATCACGGAAACGGGACACAGGACCTTTTCTACGGGGATCCGAGGGTGCTCTACTTTTCCACCCACCAGTTTCCGGCGTACCCGGGTTCCGGGGCGGTTGACGAAATCGGCCAGGGAGAGGCGAAGGGTTATACCATCAACATTCCGCTTGCCGCGGGCTCGGGAAATGCCCATTATGTAAAAGTGTTCCGGCAGATTCTGCAGCCCGTTGCCCGGATGTTCCGGCCGGAGCTGATCCTGGTGTCGGCCGGGTTCGATACGTACGATGGAGACCCCCTGGGGGACATGCGAGTGACGCCGGACGGCTTCGCCTGCCTCACCCGACTGCTCATGAACCTGGCCGATGAGCTGTGCGGCGGGAAGATCGTGCTGGTGCTTGAGGGAGGATATGATTTGCGGGGCCTTGCCCGTTCCGTCCGGGCCGTGCTCAAGGAGCTGACCGACGATACGCATGTGACGGATGATGAACTGGACCGCCTGGAGACCGACGCCGTCATGTGGAGGAGTTCCGTTCTCAGCAGGGTCATGGAGCGTCTGGCCCCGTTCTGGCCCGTATTTTGACCTGATCCGGAGGAATATGTCTTGAAGATCACGAAAGATGAAGTGGCCTATGTGGCCCATCTGGCAAGGCTGGAGTTCGGCGGGGAGGAGATGGAGAAATTCACTTCCCAGCTCAACGATATCCTGCTGTATATGGAAAAACTGAACGAGGCGGACACGACCGGCGTGGAGCCGATGACCCATGCCATCGCACAGAAAAACGCCTTCCGGGAGGACATGATCCGCTCCTCTCTTCCCATCGGAGAGGCCCTGTCCAACGCACCGGACCCGAAGGGGGAATTCTTTCGCGTTCCCAAGGTTATCGAATGAAGGTCCCGGAAAAAGTCCCTGTGCTGCAATCGGCTTTCTCCCTCCTGCCGGCGGCGTACACACCGTTACGCCTTGCTTGTCGGGATTCGCGCGCCATGCCGCTGGAGCTTTCGAAGGGGCTGTTTTACGGCAGACTGGCAATAGCATCTCAGGAAGAACATCCGCAATACTAGAGGAACCCATGGAATATTGTGAGCTTACGATCCACGAACTGCAGGAGCATATCCGGGGCGGGGTCTCTTCCGCCGACATCGTCGCCTCCGTCTTCCGGAAGATCGACGCCGTCGAGAAAAGCATCCACGCCTACATCACCCTCCTCAAGGAGGAGGCCTTCCGTGAGGCGGCCCGGGCGGACGAGGAAATCCGGAAGGGCAATATCCGGCCCCTGACCGGGATCCCCATTGCCTTGAAGGACATTTACTGTACCCGGGGCATCCCGACCACCTGCGGGTCCCGGATCCTCCAGAATTTCATCGCCCCCTACGACGCCACGATCGTGGAGAAGCTCCGGGAGGCGGGGGCGATTTTTACGGGAAAGACCAACATGGACGAATTCGCCATGGGGTCCTCGACGGAGACCTCCTGGTTCGGGGTTACGAAAAATCCCTGGGATCTCGACCGCATTCCCGGCGGGTCCAGCGGCGGTTCGGCCGCGGCGGTGGCCGCCGATATGTGCATCGCCTCCCTGGGATCCGACACAGGCGGTTCCATCCGGCAGCCGGCGGCCCTCTGCGGCGTGGTGGGGCTGAAGCCCACCTACGGCCGTGTTTCCCGGTTCGGGCTGGTGGCCTTCGCCTCGTCCCTCGACCAGATCGGTCCCTTCACCAAGGACGTGGAGGACTGCGCCATCCTGCTGAACGCCATCGCCGGCTACGATCCCCGCGAATCGACGTCGGTCCCGGAGGACGTGCCCGACTATCGGCAGTTCCTCGGCCGGGACATCCGGGGCTGGAAGGTGGGCATCCCGAAGGAATACTTCATCGAGGGAATCGACCCGGAGGTCGAGGCCCTGGTCCGGCAGACCGTCAAGGTGGTGGAAGGACTCGGCGCCGAGGCGGTGCCGGTGTCCCTCCCCCACACGCAATACTGCCTCGCGGTTTATTACATCGTCGCTCCCGCAGAGGCCTCCTCCAACCTGGCCCGCTATGACGGCGTCAAGTACGGCTATCGGAATCTGGACGGTCGAGACCTCCTGGAGATGTACAAGAAGACCCGCTCCCAGGGATTCGGTGCGGAGGTCAAGCGCCGCATCATGATCGGCACCTATGCGCTGTCAGCGGGCTATTACGACGCCTACTACAAGAAGGCCTCCCAGGTGCGGGCCCTCATCCGGCAGGATTTCGACGAGGCGTTCCGGTCCTGCGATGTGATCCTAACCCCCACGACGCCCACGCCGGCCTTCCGGGTCGGTGAGAAGACCGATGATCCCCTCCAGATGTACCTGTCGGACATCTTCACCATCTCGACGAACCTGGCGGGGATCCCCGGGATCTCCGTCCCCTGCGGGTACACGGCGGCGGGCCTTCCCGTCGGGGTCCAGTTCCTGGCGGGCCATTTTCAGGAGGGAAAGCTCCTCCAGTTCGCCTCGGCCTACGAGGCGGGCGCCGATTTTCAGAAAAGGAGACCGAATCTCTGATGGAATACGAACCCGTCATCGGGCTGGAAGTCCATGCCCAGATGCTGACGTACTCGAAGATCTTCTGCGGCTGCTCCACCACGTTCGGGGAGGGCCCCAACAGCCAGACCTGCCCGGTCTGCCAGGGCATGCCGGGAGTTCTGCCGGTCCTCAATAAAAAAGTGGTCGAGTTCGCCATGAAGATGAGCCTGGCCACCTCCTGCCGCATCAATCCCGAATGCGTCTTCGCCAGGAAGAACTATTTCTATCCGGACCTCCCGAAAGGATACCAGATTTCCCAGTACGCCCATCCGCTGTCGGAGTTCGGTTACGTGGACATCGAACTGAACGGCGGGAAGAAGCGCATCGGCATCACCCGCATTCACATGGAAGAGGACGCGGGGAAACTCATTCATGACGAGCACAATCCCTCGAGTTACGTGGACCTGAACCGGACCGGCGTGCCCCTGATCGAGATCGTCAGCGAACCGGATATGCGGAGCGCCGAAGAGGCCGCGGCCTATCTGCGGCGCCTCCACGAGATCCTGGTCTACCTGGAGGTCTGCGACGGCAACATGGAGCAGGGGAGCTTCCGCTGCGATGCCAATGTGTCGCTGCGTCCCCGCGGGACGGAGGCCTTCGGCATCCGGGCGGAACTGAAGAACATGAACTCCTTCCGGAACGTCCAGCGTGCTCTGGAATACGAGATCAAGCGCCAGCAGTACGTCCTCGAGGGCGGCGGCCAAGTCGTGCAGGAGACGCGGCTGTGGGACGACACCCAGGGCGTGACCCACTCCATGCGCGGCAAGGAGGAGGCCCACGACTACCGGTACTTCCCGGATCCGGACCTGGTTCCGGTCCAGGTCGGCGAGGTCTGGATCGAGGAGATCCGGAAGACCCTCCCGGAGCTTCCCCTGGAAAAACGGGAGCGTTTCCTCCGGGAATACGGCATTCCGGCCTATGACGCCGGCGTTCTCACGGCCAGCCGGGCACTGGCGGACTACTACGAAGCGGTCGTCCGGCTCAGTGAAAAACCGAAGGCGGCGAGCAACTGGGTCATGGGCGACATCCTGCGGTTCCTCAACGAGGACCGGCGCGACATCCGGGATTGTCCCATCTCCGCGGAGTCCCTGGCGGAGATGATCGTCCTCATCGAGGACGGCACCATCAGCGGAAAGATCGCCAAGGAGGTCGTCGAGGAGATGTACCGGAGCGGCAAGCCGCCCCGGGCCGTCATCGAGGAGAAAGGGCTGGTCCAGATCACCGACGAGGGAGCCCTGGTCTCGACCATCGAGGCCGTCATGGCGGCCAATCCGGCCCAGCTCGAACAGTTCCGCTCCGGGAAGGATAAGGTGTTCGGTTTCTTCGTCGGCCAGGTCATGAAGGCGACCCAGGGAAAGGCGAATCCGCAGCTCGTCAACGACCTTCTGAAAAAGATGCTCCCGGGAACATGATCGGGATCGGTCGGAACCGGATTCCTCTGTGCGGGAACCGGTTCTCTCAGCCGGGGGAAGGACCGTGAAGACACTCTTCAATATCCTGTTGTTCCCGGCCGTCCTCCTGGGAGTCCTCCTGCTGGTTTACCGCCGCCGCCTCGGAGAGTTGTGGACCGATCTCCGGAATCTCTTCTCCAACCGTTTCGTTCTGGTTGGTCTCCCTGTTTTCGTTCTTGCGGTCGTTGGCATTCTCTATTGGGCAGGCCGGGATCAGTTGTCGCCCCCGGCTCCCGTCGTCCCGGGACCCGAAGCGGGAGTTCCCGTCGCGGCACCGCCAACTCCGGCGCCAACGGGAACTGCGCTCCAGGACGTTTCGGCTCTCTACCGGAAAATCGGTCCGTCCGTCGTGGCGATCTATACATATAATGAGCGGCGGGAGAACCTCGGCCGGGGAAGCGGTTTTTTCCATGGCGCCTCCGGCCAGGTCGTCACCAACCTGCACGTACTGCGAGCAGCCCACTCCGCGCAGATCAAGACCGCCGCCGGGAAAGTCTATCCCGTAGCGGGAATCACGGCCCGGGATGTCGCCGGCGATCTTGCGCTGCTGTCGGTGACCATGCCCTGGGCCGAGAGCCTTCCCCTGGCTGTGACAGCGGCCCTCCCGGAAGTCGGGGAGCGGGTGATCGTAGTGGGAAGTCCTTTCGGACTCGAGCAGACCGTCTCGGACGGAATCGTTTCGGCCATCCGGGAGACGGAGGAACGGGGCCGGGTCCTGCAGATCACCGCGCCCATTTCGCCTGGCTCCAGCGGGAGTCCCGTGGTGAATCTCCGGGGAGAGGTCATCGGCGTCGCGTTCCTTCAGTTCAGCGGCGGGCAGAATCTGAACTTCTGCATCTCCGGCGAGCGGGTGACCCGGCTGGCCGCCGCCGCCGGTACCCCGGTATCCCTGGCGGGAGGGACCGCGGCGAGCGGCGTTGCGGGAGGGAAGCAGACGTTCTGTTATCTCGATGAGAAAGGAACCGTCCGCTTCAGCGATTCCACGACAAATCCTCGGTACAGCTACCAGCTCATCTCGGCCCCTGACGGCTCCCTGGACCGGAACCGTTACGAACGCTGGGTATTCGAACAGATCGGCGGCAATCCGCAGGATATCGACCCCCAGGCCGCCGTGACCCGTGCGAAAGAGGATCTGCCGAATCTGTTCCGGCAGGTTTTCTCGTCCCAATACGACATGAGCGATCTCCCGAATATGCCTGAAGATGCCCGGAATCACTGGGAAAGGGTGGTAAACCATCATCTTGCCAATGCCTACAATGGCGCCGTGCAGAAGCGGAACCGGGCGATTCTCCAGTATCGGGTGATGATGGATGCGTTTCAGATACACGCGATATCCCGGCGGTAATAGGGAGCGTCACGGGAAAAACGGGGTTGCATCCCTGGAAGAGGAAGAAATGATCCGAACGGTTTTCTGGCAGAACGGAACGGTCGGGATGATCGACCAGAAAGCGCTTCCCCTGGAGGAGCGGTACCTCGCCATCGAGCGCTGGGAGGATGTTGCGGAGGCCATCCGGGACCTCACCGTCCGG
This sequence comes from Syntrophaceae bacterium, assembly GCA_013177825.1. NCBI lineage: Bacteria > Pseudomonadati > Thermodesulfobacteriota > Syntrophia > Syntrophales > Syntrophaceae > Syntrophaceae bacterium. The sequence continues at coordinate 415,111 of JABLXX010000005.1, read as the reverse complement.
GGCGCGCCGGCCATCGGGGTGGCCGCCGCCCTGGGCATCGCCCTGGGTGTGCGGAACACCGACGCCGCCACAGAGGAGGAACTCCGGGCGTCTTTTGAGGGAATCTGCAAAACCTTTGCGAAAACCCGGCCGACGGCGGTCAATCTGTTTTGGGCCATCGAGCGGATGAAAAAAAGTTTTCGCACCGCTCTGGCCGATCAATCCGGCGTTTCCTGGGCGGAGCGCCTGGCTGCCCTCAGGGAGGTCCTGCTTCGGGAAGCCGTCCACATCCACGATGCGGATATTGCAGCGAACCGGGCTATGGGACTCCATGGCCGGGTCCTTCTGGAAGACGGGGACGGCGTCCTTACCCACTGCAATGCCGGGGCGCTGGCGACGGCCGGTTACGGGACCGCCCTCGGGGTGATCCGGGCAGCTTATGGGGAAGGGAAAAGACTGACCGTGTATGTGGACGAGACGCGGCCCGTCCTGCAGGGAGCGAGGCTCACCGCATGGGAATTGACGAAAGAAGGCATCCCCGCCGTTCTGATCACCGACAACATGGCGGCATTCCTCATGAAGCAGGGAAAGGTCCGGAAGGTTATCACCGGGGCCGACCGTATTGCCGCCAACGGCGATGCGGCGAACAAGATCGGTACTTACGGCGTGGCCGTCCTGGCGGAGGCCCACGGGATTCCGTTTTACATCGCCGCCCCTCTCTCGACGATCGACCTCACCATGGCCACAGGGGATGCCATCCCCATCGAGGAGCGGGATTCCTCGGAAGTGACCATCCTCGCCGGAAGAAGAATCGCCCCGGAGGGCATCGCCGTCTACAACCCCGCTTTCGACGTCACGCCTGCCCGCCTGATCACCGCGATTGTCACCGAGGCCGGCATTGCCCGGCCACCGTACGAAAAATCGCTGGCGGCGCTTGGTCTATCGAAGGCTGACATATCCCTGTAAGCGGTGGAACGATTGCTTTCACGCGGTATAAGTGGTAGTGCAGCGCCTGCTTCTCGGCCTTTTCTTTTCCGATTGAAACCTCTGAGCCCGCGGCTGCGGGATACATGGAGACCTTCCCGATGCTATGCGGATACTACCGGTTCCACGGAACACTCCTGGACGATGCCGTCCTTCCCGAATCCAAGGGATCGATCTTCCGAAACACCTTCGGCCTGGCTCTCCGGCATGTCGTCTGTGCGATGAAACAGAAGGACTGTGCCGGCTGCATCCTTGACCGGCGCTGCCTTTACCCTCTCCTGTTCTCGAGCCCGCCTCCGGCGAATCACCATCTGCTGCCCCCGTTCCCCAAGGGAAAGATCCGCTCCACGACCATCCCTTCCCCCTTCGTCATCGAACCGCCGGAAACAACCGGGACCTCGTTCCGGCGCGAGGACCCTTTCGATTTCGGATTGATCCTCTTCGGTAGAAGCAACGAACACATTCTCCATTTCATCCAGACCTTCGAAGAGATGGGACGGCTGGGAATCGGCCGCCGAATGGAGAAGGGCCGCTCGCGTTTTGTCGTCGCTTCCGTCGTGGCAGGCGACGAAATCATCTGGCACGGCCGCGAGCGTAGTCTCCGGGAAGGCGATTTCGCCGAAGACCTGCGGGCAGGACTCCTGGCGGATGCGGAAAAGGCGTTGTCGTCCCCGGTTACCGCCGTCACCGTGCACCTGGTCTCGCCGCTCGTCGGAATCGCCGGGTCGAGCCGGGAGGACGTCCTGTCCTTCCCCGTCCTGGTGCAGTCCATCCTGGGCCGGATCCTCACACTCAACAGGACCTACGGGAAAGGACAACTGTCACTCGACGCACCTGGGCTCATCTCCAGGGCAGCCGGCGTGCGGGTGATGAAGTCGAGCCTCCGGCGGAGGGGGGAGGAACGTCCGGGCCGACGGCCCGATTCATCCGCGCATTCCGGGAGGGTTGTCGGCGAAGTGACCTATGAAGGTCCCCTCGGAGAGTTCCTGCCCTATCTTCGTTTTTGCGAGCGGACCCACCTGGGTCGGGAGACAGCCTGGGGGGCGGGGAAGATCCGGGTCCATTCCGTGCAACCCTGACGCAGCCGGGCCGGAACGGGGGCTCCCGTCCGTTTCCCTGCACATCAGGCCTTTGTCCCGGACAGTGGAAAGGAGAAGATTCCATGGAAGTGTGGATGTATCCGGTTTTCCTTGCCGTCGGCGTTCTGATCGGGGCGGTGATCGCCCGGATGATCCTGGGGAAGAAGGCCTCCACCGATGCGGATTCGGCGGCCGTCTGGGATGGCGAGAAGGCCGTCCTGACGGAGCGCCTGGCGGCGAAAGATTTCCAGATCCGGGATCTGAAGGAAGCCGCCGAGCGGTCGGGAGAATCCCTGGCTCGGATCAGGGATGAGCAAAAAGCCGAATCGAACGCCCGGGCTGCCGCCGAGGAGAGAAACGCCCGCATTCCTCAACTGGAGGATGCCCTCCGGACCAGGGAGGTGGAGTCGGACCGCCTGCGGATGGACATGGCCGCTTTGCAGGCGCGGATCGCCGAGGTGGAGGCCCGCGCCGAGGAGGAGCGAAAAGGGGCGGCCGAGAAAATCGCCCTCCTGGACGAGGCCCGCCGGAAGCTGGGAGATGCCTTCCAGGCCCTGTCGGCGGAAGCGCTCAAGAGCAACAACCAGTCGTTTCTGGAACTGGCGAAGGCATCCCTGGAAAAATACCAGGAGGCGGCCCGGGGTGATCTGGAGGCGCGGAGTAAGGCCGTTGAGGCCCTGGTGAACCCGATCCGGGAGTCCCTGGAGAAAGTGGACGTCAAGATCCAGGAAATCGAGAAGGAGCGGACCTCCGCTTACTCGGGCCTCCTGGAGCAGATCCGTTCGATGGCCTCCGCCCAGTCGCAGCTTACGGCGGAGACGTCGAACCTCGTGAAGGCGCTCCGGGCGCCGGCCGTCCGGGGCCGCTGGGGAGAGATCCAGCTCCAGCGGGTCGTCGAACTGGCAGGCATGGTGGAACATTGCGATTTCAACCAGCAGGAAACCTTTGCGACGGAGGACGGTTCGGCCCGTCCCGACCTGATCGTCCGACTTCCGAGTAACCGGAGCATCGTCGTCGATTCGAAGGCGCCTCTCCAGGCATACCTGGATGCGCTGGAGGCGAAGGACGAGGCAGTCCGGGTCGAGCGGCTGAAGGCCCATGCCCAGCAGATCCGCGTTCATCTGACCAAGCTCTCTGCCAAGACCTATTCCGCCCATGTCTCCCCGTCACCGGAGTTTGTCGTCCTGTTCCTTCCCGGGGAGACGTTCTTCAGCGCCGCTCTCGAGCAGGATCCGTCGCTGATCGAGTTCGGGGTCGACAAAGGGGTGATCCTGGCGACACCGACCACCCTGATCGCCCTCCTCCGAGCCGTCGCCTACGGGTGGAGGCAGGAGCGGATCGCCGAGAACGCCCAGGCCATCAGCGACATGGGGAAGACGCTCTACGACCGGCTGCTCACATTGGCCGGCCACTTTGACGGCCTCCGCGCGGGGCTGGAACGGGCGGTAGGTGCCTACAACGAGGCTGTCGGTTCCCTGGAGAGCCGTGTTCTCGTGAGCGCTCGGAGGTTCAAGGAGTTTGGTGCAGCGACGGGAAAGGACCTGCCCGAGGTCAGCACGGTCGATCGCGCAACCCGTACTCTTAAATACGCCGCCAGTGTTGAAAACGGGAGGTCAGTGAGGAACGGAGAGGAGAACGAGGCCGGGGAGGTGGCGGATGAACGACCTCCGTCTCCGGCAGGCAGCGCATAGGCCAGTGCCGGAGGGCGAGGGCGGAACCGGAGTCCATTCCCGAAGGAGGATGTGAACAGGGCAGGCTGGGGAGGGACCCACCATGATGATCTTTATGACGGGAGGCACGGGTTTCGTCGGGACGAAACTGACAAAGGCCTTCACGGCGAGGGGACACGAGGTCACGATTCTCACCCGTCCGGGGGAGGGACGGCCGGCACTGCCGGCGGGAGCCCGATACCTGGAGGGAGACCCGACCCGGCCCGGTCCCTGGCAAGACCGGGCGGTGACCCATGAGGTGTTCATCAATCTGGCGGGAGCCTCAATTTTCAGCCGCTGGACAGAGCGGCGTAAGCGGGACCTCCGGGAGAGCCGGATTCTCACCACCCGGAACCTCGTAGAAGCCCTTCGAGGCCGGAGCGGAAGGGAGACCCACCTGCTCAGCACTTCTGCCGTCGGGTATTATGGATTCCACGACGAGGGCGACCTCCATGAAAGCGATGGACTGGGCGAAGACTTCCTGGCCCGCCTGGCCGTGGACTGGGAGGCCGAGGCAATGCGAGCCCGCGAGGCGGGGGTACGCGTCATGACCTGTCGCTTCGGCATCGTCCTGGGCCGGGGCGGCGGCGCCCTGGCGCCCTTGGAGCGCCTTTTCCGGCTCCATGCCGGAAGCCCCGTGGGCAGCGGCAGGCAGTGGTTCTCCTGGATTCACGAGGGTGACCTGGCCCGCATCTTTCTGTACCTGATGGAGCGGACCGATCTCGACGGCCCCTTCAACTGCACCGCACCCGGCCCGGTGCGGAACACAGAGTTCACGCGGGCCCTGGCGGACGCCCTCCGCGTCCCCGCCTTTCTTCCACCGGTGCCGGGCTTCCTGATGCGCCTCGTCCTGGGCGAGTTCGGCGGGGTGATCCTGAAGGGTCAGAAGGTCATGCCGGGACGGCTCCTGAAGGAGGGGTTCCACTTCCAGTTCCCCGACCTTCCGTCGGCGCTGGAAGACCTGCTGCCGTCCCGTCCATAATGCGAAAGCCGGGAAGTTCGGGCGTGAATCCCGCGTTTTGCCGCCATGGGTGGAACAGGGATGATTCCCCCGTCCTTTGCTTGCGTTCGGCGGATACTCCGGCTATAGAGACAAACCTCCGCCGGAGACGCTGGCCGACCCTTCCTTCCCTCAGCGACGACCGGCGCAAGAACACCGGATGGAGTATGCCGACCGATGAAGCTGTTTCTCTTCGACTTTGACGGCGTGATCGCCGATTCGCTGGAGACCTACGAGTGGACGGTGCGGGAGTGCCTGAACCGCATCGGCCAGCCCATCGTAAAAAACAGGGCCGACTTTCTGGAGCTGTTCGAAGGGAACTTCTATGAGGAGATCGTCCGCCGGGGGGTGAATCTGGAGGAGTTCCTGAAGGCCTCACCGGGCGTTCTGGCAGAGGTCGACTTCACTTCGATGCGGCTCTTCCCCTTTCTGTTGCCCGTTCTGGAGAAGCTGTGCGAGGGGAACGCGCTTTTGATCATCTCCTCCAGCGGCTCCCGGTCCATCCGGAAGACCCTGGAGAGCAACCGCTTCAACGGCTGTTTCCGGGCCATCCTGGGATCCGACTTCATGCTCAGCAAGACCGCCAAGATCACCCATGCCATGGAGTCCTATGAAATCGACAAGGACTGCACCTATTACATCGGGGACACGGCGGGAGACATCCGCGAGGCCAAGCAGGCAGGGGTGAAGGCGGTCGCCGTCACCTGGGGCTGGCACAGCCGGGAGACCCTCGTGGCAGCGGAGCCGGATCTGATTGCCGACGCCCCGGAGGATCTGCTGAAGATCTGATCGTTACAGGTCATAGAGGGTCTCATCCACCCGCGGCCGGGGTTTCTTTCCACCCTTCGTGCCGGTTCCTTTCCCATCCAGCAGAAACGGTTCCTCTGCCTCCAGGAGCGCGCCCATTTCCTCCTCGATCCGGTCCGGATCCTCGCCCCGCTCCAGCCTTCGCAGCGCTTCCTCCATGCCCGGCCCGAGGTTGAGCCCTGTGGCGTCGGTGAGCTTGCGCATCAGGGCGGCGGCCTGCCGGGGGTCGTCCTCGCTGATGCGGTCCGCCTCGCCGGCCAGCATGGCCATGGCCTTTTCCATCCGGTCCTCGTCGATGGGAGGCATGTCCGCCTCCGCTCCCGCAATCTCGTCCCGTTTTCCGGAAACCTTTGCAAAAACGGACATCTGGCGTTTCAGGCGAACCCGTTTGCAGTGCGGACAGAAGGGAACCTTGTCCGTGTTGGCCGTCCTGGAGTAAAAATTGAAGACGGTGTTGCACTTGCGGCAATAGAATTCATAAACCGGCATTTTTTCGTTCCGCTCCGAGTGTTTTTTTCGTGGCGTAATGTATCGGATTTCCCGGAAAGATCAAGTCTCCTTTTCCGGCGGAGACGCCGCCGGGCATGGGGAAGGGCCTTGATGCGGAAAGAAGCGCGGGGTTTCCTTCCGCATCCGCCGACTTGCACCTGCCCGTTTCCGTCTCGTCCTTCGTTTGGCACCCGGGACACGGGAATCCTCGTCATGGGGTGCATCGCGTTCTTGACAAGGAGCGGACGATGGGCGAGAAACGACGGTGCCTTTCCCCCGGCCGGGGAAAGATCGCACCCAGCCACAATTCCGGGGTCCGGGACCGGACCCGCACAAGGAGCCCGCTACGATCATGCAGGAAATCGCCGACCGCTTCTACCGCATCACGCTCCCCATGCCCTTTCGGCTGCAGCACGTCCACATCTACGCACTTCTTCACGAGGGACGGGTGACCCTGTTCGACACGGGGATGAATTCGCCCGAGGCTTTCGCCAAACTGGAGCGCTCCCTGAGCGACCTTGGCTGTTCGGTCCGGGACGTGGAACGCATCTTCATCAGCCACCATCATACCGATCACCTCGGCATGGCGGGGCGGATCCGCCGTGAATCGGGGGCGGAAATCCTCTTTTCCGAGGCCAGCCGGCTCTACATCCGGGAGAACGCGAACCAGGAGCGACTCGCCCTCGTTCTCCGGGATTTCTATGCCGTCCACGGCCTGCCGGAGAAGGCCCTCGCCATCATGTCGAAGCTCCTAGTACATTTCCGCAACTCCCAGGTACCTTTCGATCCCGAATCCTGCCCCGCCCTGCAGGAAAATCATGCAGTATACGGACGGCCGTTCCGCGTGTATCAGACGCCGGGGCATACCCGGGGACATGTGGTTTTCTTTTTCCCGGAGGAGGGCCTCCTGCTTTCGGGGGACCATGTCCTGCCGGACATTACCCCCAACCTGAGCCCCGACCTGTTCGACCGGGACTTTCGGGTCCTCCGGAGTTTTCTGGCCTCCCTCCGGGAGATCTCGACCCTGCCGGTCCAGCGGATCTGGCCGGCCCACGGAGAGCCCTTCAACGATCTGCAGAAGCGGGTGGCGGAGATCCTTCTCCACCATGAAGAGAGGAAGAGCCTCGTCCTGGCGTCGGTCCGGAAGGGACGCCGGCAGGCGGTGGCGGTCTCGGCGGATCTGTTCGGTCCGGACCTTCCGGACTTCGATCAGTTCCTGGCTCTCAACGAGACCTACGTGCATCTGGTGGAACTCGTGGACGAAGGGCTTGTTGCAGAGGACGAAGAAGGGGACCGGCTTTTCTATTTGGCGCGTTGAGTATGAACTTGTTGGCGGGAAGATCGAGCGGAGAGGGTCGGTAGGCGATGCTTGCATTCCGACGGAAAATCCCGTATTAACAAGGAAAATACTTGTATGGAGGTCGGGATGAAGGCACTGGTTACGTATTTCTCCATGAGTGGCAACACTGAAAAAGTGGCCCGGGCCATCTTCGAGGCCATCGACGCGGAAAAAGCGATCAAGTCCATCAAGGACACACAGAGTACCGAGGGATTCGATATCCTGTTCATCGGTTTCCCTGTCCATGCCCACAGCGTACCTGAGGCGGCGCAGCCGATCATTCGCAATCTCAAGGCAGGGCAGAAGGTGGCGTTCTTTTCCACCCACGGTTCGCTCCGGGGCGGCCAACTGGCCCGGCAGGCCTTCGAGGACGCCCTCGGGCTGGCGGTGAAGGCCACGGTCCTGGGACATTTCGGCTGCCGGGGGAAGGTGGACCCCCGGATCATCGAAATGCTGCTGAAGCAGCCGGAGCACAAGGCCTGGGGAGAGGAGGCAAGGGGCGCCGACAGCCATCCCGACGCGGCGGACCTGGCGGACGCAAAGGCATTCGCGCTCGACATGATGACCAAAGCGAGATAGGCTGGCCTTCAGCCGGGATCGGGCCGGCAAATTCAGGTTTGCATCAGGGGGTGGGGACGTTGGAGTCTCGATCCCCTTGTTTTTTGAAGGCTGGAGACCTGTCTCCCCGGAAACGGCCGCGTGGACCGGCCCGTATATGGTCGAAACCGGTGGGCAGAAACAGGAAGGAGGACTTCATGAGTTTGTTTTCACTGAACGGAAAGATTGCCTTAATCACCGGAGCAAGCCGGGGAATCGGGGAAGCCGTCGCCCTTTGCCTGGCGGAACACGGGGCTCATTGCGTCCTCGTGAGCAGAAAAATTGACGCCCTCAGGATCGTAGAAGATAAGATCAGGGCCGCCGGAGGCAAAGCGGATTCCATGGCCTGCCACATGGGTGACATCCGCCAGATCGGGGCGATGATGGATGGAATCCGGGAAAAGTACGGCTGCCTTCATATCCTGGTCAACAATGCCGCCACCAATCCCTACTTCGGGGAAATGACCGGCGTCGAGGAGTCGGCGTGGGACAAAACCCATGAGATCAATCTCAAAGGGCCTTTTTTCCTGATCCAGAAGGCGGTGCCGCTGATGGTTGCCTCCGGGGGAGGAGTCATCGTCAACGTCTCCTCCGTGAACGGCATCCGGCCGGCTGCGTTCCAGGGAATTTACTCCATTACAAAAGCGGCGCTGATCTCCATGACGAAAGCCTTCGCGAAAGAGCTGGCCGCGAAGAATATCCGCGTGAACGCACTGCTCCCCGGGCTGACGCAAACCAAATTTTCCAGTGCCCTCATCGACAACGAGGAAATCTACCGTATGGCGGTGCAGCAGATCCCCTTGGGCAGGGCCGCGCAGCCGAGTGAGATGGCCGGGGCGGTCCTTTATCTGGTTTCGGACGCCTCGTCCTTCACGACGGGGGCGTGTATCGTGTGCGATGGCGGGTATCTCGCCTGAAAATGAGCAAGGGGGACAGATTCAAATCTGCCCCCCTCCACAATATCCCTGTTGTCAGAGCTGTTTAGAAAAAGGTCCGGATGCGAGGCTCCCGAAGTCCCCAGCCAAGAGTCGTACCTTGGCGTGTATCGAGTGGCGAGGATGAGGGATAACGAAGCAGACCCGTGTTTTTCAACAGCCCGTTACAGCAACTCTTCGATCTTTTCCAAAGCCTGCCCGATGTTCTCCGGCTTCGGACCGCCGGCCTGGGCCATGTCGGGCCGCCCGCCGCCGCTGCCCCCCACGACGGGAGCCAGTTCCTTGATGATGTTTCCGGCGTGGTACTTTCCGGCCAGGTCCTTCGTCACCATGCATAGGAGCATCGCCTTGTCCCCGACGCGGCTGCCCAAGAGGACGATCCCCGATCCCATCTTGTCCCGGACCTTGTCCCCGAAATCGCGGAGGGTCTTCACATCCGGAGCCTCCACCTGCGCCGCCAGGACCCGGACCCCCTTGATCTCCCGGGCCCGGTCCATCAGGTCCGCCGAGTCCTTCGCCGCCAGCTTGCCCTTCAGGCCCTCGATCTCCTTTTCCAGGTCGCGCTGGTGCTTCAGGAGCTTCTCCACCCGGTCGGACACCTCGGTCTGCCCGGTCCTGAGGAGTTCCGCCGTCTTTTTGAGTTCATCTTCGATGGCCTTGACGTATTTTACCGCTTCCCGGCCCGCCATGGCCTCGATGCGCCGCACGCCCGCAGCCACGGAGGACTCGCCGACGACCTTCAGGAGACCGATGTCGCCCGTCCGGAGGACATGGGTGCCGCCGCAGAGTTCGGCGCTCCTGCCGCCCATCTGAACGACCCGCACCTGGTCGCCGTACTTCTCGTCGAAGACTGCCGCGGCCCCCGTCTTCATGGCCTCCTCCTTGGGGAGGACCGCCGTCACGACGGGATAATTGCCGCGGATGATGTCGTTGGCGATCGTCTCGATTCGCTGCATCTCGTCTTCTTCGATCCGTGAGAAGTGGGTGAAGTCGAAGCGGAGGCGCTCCGGATTCACCAGCGAGCCCGACTGCTTCACGTGGTCGCCCAGGACCGCCCGGAGGGCGGCGTTCAGGACGTGAGTCCCCGAGTGGTGGGCCTCCGTGGCCCGCCTAGTCTCCAGGTCCACCTTGAGCGTGACTTCGTCGCCTACCCGGATCCGGCCCTTCTTCAGCTTGCCGATGTGAGTGAGGACGTCCTCCACGGGCGTCTGGGTGTCCCAGACCTCGAAGAGGAAGCCCGGGCCTTCAATGACGCCCGTGTCTCCGATCTGTCCGCCCTTCTCGCCGTAGAAGGGAGTCTGGGCCACGAAGATCTCGCCGTTTTCCCCCTCCTCCAGGACATCGACCCTGTCGTCCTTCTTCAGAATGGCCGTCACGTAAGAGTCGGCCTCGGTGACCGCCTCCCAGCCGATGAAGTTCGTCGTGATCCCGTCGACGGCGAGGCGCTTGTAGACGTCCGCCACGGCCTGCTCGCCACTGCCCTTCCAGGATTCCCGGGCCTTCTCCCGCTGGGCCTCCATGGCCTGCTCGAAGCCCTCCGTGTCCAGGGTCAGGCCGTCCTTGCGGACGATGTCCGCCGTGAGGTCCACGGGGAAGCCGAACGTGTCGTAGAGCTTGAAGACCACGGCCCCTGGAACGACGGTCCCGCCGGTTTTTTTGAGGGCCGTCACCTCGTCGCCCAGGATCTTCAGGCCCGAGTCGAGGGTGTCGATGAAACGCTGCTCCTCGTTGATGATGACTTTCCGGATATAGGACTCTTTCGTGACCAGGTCGTCGTAGGGATCCTTCATGAGGTTCACGATGACCGGGACGATCTCGTTCAGGAAGGGCTTGTCCAGCCCAAGGAGCTTGCCGTGACGGGCGGCCCGGCGGAGGATGCGCCGGAGGACGTAGCCCCGGCCTTCGTTGCTGGGGAGGCATCCGTCGCCGATGAGAAAGGTCACGGCCCGGCTGTGGTCGGCGATGACCCGCAGGGAGACGTCGCTGTCGGGATTGCTGCCGTAGGGCCTGCCGCAGAGGTTCGCCACGAACTGGATGATCGGCTGGAAGAGGTCCGTGTCGTAGTTGTTCTGCAGTCCCTGGACAACCGCGGCGAGGCGCTCCAGGCCCATGCCGGTGTCGATGTTCGGTTTCGGCAGGGGGGTGTAGTTGCCGTCCTTGTCACGGTCAAACTGGGTGAAGACGTGGTTCCAGATCTCCAGATGGCGGTCGCAGTCGCATTCCACGCTGCACTCGGGACGGCCGCAGCCGACGGAGGGTCCCTGGTCGTAGAGGATCTCGGAACAGGGCCCGCAGGGCCCGGTTTCGCCCATCATCCAGAAATTGCTTTCCATCCCCATCCGGACGATCCGCTCCGCCGGAACGCCCATCTGCTTGTTCCAGATCTCGAAGGCCTCGTCGTCCTCCTGGTAGATGGTGATCCAGAGCTTGTCCTTCGGGAGTCCCATGACCCGGGTCAGGAAGTCCCAGCCCCAGAAGATGGACTCCTTCTTGAAATAATCGCCGAAGGAGAAATTCCCGAGCATCTCGAAGAACGTATGGTGGCGGGCCGTATAGCCCACGTTTTCCAGGTCGTTGTGCTTGCCCCCTGCCCGGACGGACTTCTGGGAGCTGGTCGCCCGCGTGTAGCCCCGATCCTCCAGACCCAGGAAGCAGTTTTTGAACTGGACCATTCCCGAGTTGGTGAACAGGAGCGTCGGGTCATCCTTGGGGATCAGGGATGAACTGGGTACGATGGTGTGCCCGTGCTCCTCGAAATATTTTAGAAATTTCGTCCGGATTTCGGCTGCCGTCATGGAATGTCTTCCTCCTCGTTCCCGATTTCTCTGATATTGTCGAAGACCGCCTCGGGGGGAAACCCCAGCCCCATCAGGCGGCGGACCATTTTCTGGCGTTCCTTCGTGCCGGCCGGAAGCGGCGTCCGGCCTATCTCCTTGCGCAGGATCTTTCGGACCGCTGCCGCTTCGGATATTTCCCGCCGGACCTCCTCCAGGGCATCCCGGACGGCGCCCCGCTCCAGCCCTCTTTCGGCAAGGCGTGCCTCGATCCGGCGGTTGCTCATCAGACGCTCCGCCGCCAGATTCCGGGCCCAGCGCCGGGCGACGGCTGCATCGTCCAGGTACCCGAGTTCATAAAGCCTTTTGACGACGCTGTCAACGGTTCCGTCGTCGAACTTCCCCGTTTTCAGGCGAGTCCGGATCTCCCGCTCGCTCCGGTCGCGGGCGGCGAGGGCGCGGAAGGCCTTCTGCAGGGCCTTCGCGTAGGACGGCTCTTCTTCGGTCATGTCCGGGGCGTTTTTTCCGGCTTTCCAGGGTGTTTCTCACTTTTTGCGGCGGAATCGGGCGCCTTCGCAGCGATCCCGATTCCGAATTTCTCCCGCACGAGGTCTTCGATTTCATGGAGCATGGCGGTATTTTCCTTCAGCATGTTCCGGGTGTTGTCACGACCCTGCCCCAGGCGCTCCCCCTTGTAGGAATACCAGGCACCGCTCTTCTCGACGATGCCGCTCTCCGCGGCCAGGTCGAGGATGTCGCCCTCCCTGGAGATGCCCACGCCGAAGAGGATGTCGAACTCGGTCTCCCGGAACGGCGGGGCCACCTTGTTTTTGACCACCTTCACTTTCGTTCGCATGCCGACGACGTCCTGTCCTTCCTTGATGGACGTAACCTTCCGGATGTCGAGCCGCTGGGAGGCGTAGAACTTCAGGGCGTTCCCTCCGGTCGTCGTCTCGGGGTTGCCGAAAAAGACGCCGATCTTCATCCGGAGCTGGTTGATGAAGATGACCGTGGTCTTCGACTTGCTGATGCTCCCCGTTAGTTTTCGCAGGGCCTGGGACATCAGGCGGGCCTGGAGACCCATCTGGGCGTCCCCCATGTCCCCTTCCAGTTCCGCCTTCGGGACGAGGGCCGCCACCGAGTCCACCACCAGGACATCCAGGGCGCCGCTGCGGACGAGGGTCTCGGCGATCTCCAGGGCCTGCTCTCCCGAGTCGGGCTGGGAGATGAGGAGGTCGTCGGTGTCCACGCCGATCTTCCGGGCGTAGGTGACGTCCAGGGCATGCTCGGCGTCGATGAAGGCGGCCAGTCCGCTCTGTTTCTGGGCCTCCGCGACAATGTGGAGAGCCAGGGTGGTCTTCCCGCCCGATTCGGGGCCGAAGATCTCGATGATCCGCCCCCTCGGGACGCCGCCGACGCCCAGCGCGATGTCCAGGCTCAGGGATCCCGTGGGGATGGCCGGCACGTCTGCCGGAGGCTCGCCGCCGCCGAGGCGCATGATTGCGCCCTTTCCGAACTGACGCTCGATCTGGCTGATGGCCAGGTCCACCGCTTTCTCCCGATTGAAGTCCGATGTCATCGTTTCCTCCCTGATAATAATTTGATTCGGCAACGTGCCGCGATTTTTTGCAATCCGTTTCCGGCAGGGGATCAGGAATCGTCCCGCCGGCGCTCCTTTCCGAAGGGATAGGATGCGAGCTTCGTGTAAACGGCGCCCTGGGGCAAAAGGTCGCTCTTGAACAGGCAGAGCTCCCGGGCGATGAACCCTCCCGCCGCCCAGTCGGCCGCTTCCTCCATTGCCTTTGCCAGGCCGATGAGTCCCCTGGGCGTCTTGATCCGTCCCAGGGTGAGATGCGGCCGGAACGGGCGGGCCTCCCGGGGGAATCCCTGTGCATCCAGGGCACCTTCGATGGATTTCTGCAGGACCGTGAGGTGATGGATGTCCCCCTCCATGCCCACCCAGAGGACCCGTGGCCGGTTCGAGTCGGGGAAGACGCCCATTTTCTGCACCTCGATGTGAATTGGAGACGTACCCAGGGCGAGGGGCTCCACCTCCCGGGAGATGCGCTCCACGTCAGCCGGTGCAATGTCCCCGAAGAATTTCAGGGTCAGGTGCATTCCCCGGGGACGCGCCCAGGAAATCACCCCCTGGATCTTGCGCTTCAGGCGCTCCTGGTGGGCGCCGATCTGCCGGAGAACCTCATCCGGCGGGTCGATGGCCAGAAACGCACGGATGTTCTTTTCCTCAGGCATCGTCCGGTTCTCCTTTCAGGTAGCGCAGCAGAAGGATCAGGGCCGTCTGGGCCGTCATGACCTTGTTCCGGCGACGGTTCCACCGGAAACCGAAGCGGCGGCAGAAGGTCTCCCGGCCGTCGGCCAAGGCGATGAAGACCGTCCCCACCGGTTTATCCTCCGTTCCTCCCGTGGGGCCGGCGATGCCCGTGGAGGCCAGCCCCAGGTCCGTTCCCGAAATCCGCCGTACCCCCTCTGCCATGAGGCGGGCGGTCTCCTCGCTCACCGCGCCGTGCCGCAGGAGGATGTCGTCCGGCACCCCCAGAAGATCCCTTTTGGCGGCGTTGCTGTAGGTTACGAGGCCGCGCTCGAAATAGACGGAACTGCCGGGGACATCGGTGAGGCGGTCGGCGATTAGCCCGCCCGTGCAGGATTCCGCCACGGCGAGGGTCTTTTTCTGCTCCGTCAGGAGAGCCCCTGCGACTCCTTCGAGGGTCTCGTCGTCCCGGGCGAAGATGTGCCGGGCAAGCCGGCTTTCGACGTCCCGCACCGCCGCTTCCAGGAGTTTGTCCGCTTCTTCCTTCCGTTCGTGCCGGACGGTCAGCGCGATGTGGTTCTCGGGAAAGTTTGGGTAGAAGCCGACATCGACCCCGCGAGCCGCAAAATCCAGGTCGGCCAGTGCCTGATCCACGGCCGCTTCCGAGAGACCGAAGGCCTTGAGGGTCCTGCTCCTGACAAATGGATCGCTGCCGGGAAAGGCTTTTGCGAGGAGAGGCAGGACTCCCTCCGGGAGCATCCGCTGGACCTCCGCGGGAACGCCCGGAATCACAGCGACAATCTTCCCGTCCGTCCGGACGGCGAATCCGGCGGCCGTCCCGGTCGGGTTCGGGATCACCTCCGCTCCGGCGGGGAAGACGGCCTGCTTCGCGTTGTTCTCCGTCCATCTCAGGCGGTATCTCTCGAAGATGCCCCGGACATGCGCCAGGACCGCCTCATCGGTGTACAGATCGAGACCGAAGGCCTGCGCCACGGCCGCCGTCGTGATGTCGTCGGCCGTGGGGCCGAGCCCGCCGGTGACGATCACGGCATCGGCCAGGGAAAGCACGTGCTTCAGGGCGCCGCCGATTGCGTCCGCCCGGTCTCCTACGCTCATCATGACCGGGACCTGCCAGCCCCGGGCCTTGGCGGTCCGGGCGATCAGGGCGGCGTTGGCGTCCCGGATCCGTCCGCCCGTCAGCTCGTTTCCAATGGTAAGTACGGCTATCTTCATGACCTTGATGATCCGGAACCGCCGGGTCGGGGCAATGGCGGGTGCAGGGAGTTACTGCCCGAACACACCGATCGCCAGGTGAAGGAGGATGTTTCCATAGATGCCCGCCGCCACGTCGTCCAGTACGACTCCGTATCCGCCGGGCGCCTTTCGCTGAAGGTAACCGGCGGGAAAGGGCTTCGTAATGTCAAGGAGGCGGAAGAGCAAAAACCCCGCTGCCAGGTGGGCCGGCGTGGGGGAAATGAAACTCATGGTCCACAGGAAACCGACGATTTCGTCGAGGACGATCTTCGGGGAATCCTTCTCCTGAAAGATCTTTTCCGCCCGTCCGGTGATCCAGAAAGCCCCCCAGGTGCATCCGAAAAGGACCGCCAGGAAAATCGGTGGGGACAGGGGAGAAAGGACCAGGAACAGGGGGATACCCAGCAAGGTCCCCGCCGTTCCGGGCGCAACCGGGAAATATCCCAGGCCGAGGCCCGCCGCCGTCGCCTTGATCAGTTTCTCGACCAGAAATCCGCCTTCAGGGGAAACAGGATGGGTCTGCACGTGATTAGCCTTTTTCCCGGGGTCTGTCAATGACGAGAATCGGCCGCGGCCTGTCTTCCGGATTAGAGGCCGAGCATCCGGGCCAGGTGAAAGGATGCGATCCCCGCGGCAATGGAAAGAACCAGCATGGCGGCAAACGATGCCGAGAACCACCGCCAACTGTCCATCTCCCGGCGCAGCACCGCCAAGGTAGCCGCGCAGGGAACGAAGAGCATCAGGACCACCAGGAAGGCCAGGGCGGAGGCCGGGGCGAGAACCTGCGGCAGGACGTTGACCAGCCCCGCGTCACCGACGCCGTAGAGGACGCCCAGGGTGGCGATGGCGTTCTCCTTGGCCACGATGCTCGTCAGGAGGGCGACGATCAGCTTCCAGTCGAGTCCCAGGGGGCCGCCCAAGGGCTCCAGCAGCCGCCCGATCCAGGCGAGGGCGCTCTCCTCCACGGTTGCACCCGGCCAGTGGGAGAGAATCCACACCGCCACGGAGACGGCCAGGATGATCGTCCCGGCCTTCCGGATGAAGGCGGCCATCCTGAACCACACGACGGCGAAGATCGTCCGCAGGTTCGGCTTGTGGTAGAGGGGCAGCTCCATGATGAAGGGCATCGGCTCCCCTTTGAGGAAAAACCGGCTGGCCGTCATGCCCACGATTCCCAGGAGGAGGATGTTGGCCGTGAGGACGGACCAGGCGACCAGGGCGGCCCGGGTTCCGAAGACGGCGGCGGAGACGAAGGTCAGGACCGCCAGACGCGCCGTGCAGGGGACGAAGGGGGAGAGGAACATGGTCAGGAGCCTCTCCTTCCGGGATTCGATGATCCGGGCCCCCATGACCGCGGGGACATTGCAGCCGAAGCCGAGGCACAGGGGAATGAAGCTCTTCCCGTGGAGGCCGATCAGGTGCATGAACCGGTCCATGACGAAGGCCGCCCGGGCCATGTATCCCACGTCCTCCAGGACGGCAAGGAACAGGAAGAAAATCAACAGGATCGGGACAAACGTCAGGACCGATCCCACTCCGCCGAAAACGCCCTCGACCAGGATACCCTTCAGCCAGGGGTGGGCGCCGCCCATCCAGGTCCCCAGCGATTGTGCCGCGGAGGAGAACAATTCCTCCAGAAGTTTTTGAAGAGGAAACCCGATCAGGTAGGTGGCGCCGAAAATCAGCCCGAAGGCTCCCAGCAGAATCGGAATGCCGAAGACCGGCCGGGTCAGGATGTGGTCGATGCGGTCCGTCAGGACGACCTCGCCCATGCGGAACCGGGAGATGGCCGCCCTGGTGACCTCTTCGATCCAGTCATAGCGTCCCCCGACGACGGCATGGAGGGCGTCTTCATGCTGGATCAGGAGCGTCTGGATCCGGCTCCGGATGTCGGTGGGGATCTCTGCCTCCACAAGGCGGGTGATCTCCGGGTCCCCCTCCATCAGCTTGATGGCCACCCACTGGGCATTGTACCCGCAGGTGTTTGCGGGGAGTGACTCGGGAAAGTGCTTGCTCACCAGATCAGCGATCTCCCGGTAGATGGCGCGATGGTCCCTGGAGACGCCAGGGATGCTGGGGTGGTAGGGGACCTCCCCTTTCTGCAGGGCGATCACCTTGGTTACCAGCTCCCGGACGCCGCGGTTCTTCACGGCCACCATGGGGACCACGGGGATACCCAGGGAGTCCTGGAGGGCCTTGGTATCGATGGAGATCCCCTGGTCCTCCGCCACATCCAGCATGTTCAGGGCGATGACGACGGGGGGGCCAAGAAGCAGGAGCTCCGTCAGCAGGTAAAGGCTCCGCTCGAGCGCCGCTGCATTGACCAGGAGAACGATCACGTCGGGGCTCTCGTGGATGATGAAATCCCGGGCGACCTTTTCCTCCTCGGAGCAGGCCGTGAGGCTGTACGTTCCGGGGAGGTCCACGATCCGCATCTCCACTTCCCCGGAGCGGTGGATTCCCTCTTTCTTTTCCACCGTTTTCCCCGGCCAGTTTCCCACGTGCTGGGACAGCCCGGTGAGGATGTTGAAGATGGTGGATTTGCCGATGTTGGGCTGGCCCGCCAGGGCGACGAGAAGCCGTCGGCTGTCCTCCTTTTCCGGGGGAGGCTCTTCGGGAGGCCCCGGAATGACATGGACCAGGATTTTGTCCGCCTCTCCCGTTCCCAGGGCGACCCGGCCGTCCCCGACCTGGACGATGATCGGTCCTCCTCCGCCGCGGCGGAAGACTTTCAGCCGCGTTGACTGTGCGATCCCCATGGAGGCAAGACGCGACACGAAGGCGTTCCCGCCGGTGAGAGCATGGACGTACGCTGCATCGCCTTCCTTGAGTGTCGAGAGAGGAACCCCTTCTTCCTTCATGCGTCAGGGCCTTTTCGGGAAAATCAGCGGTTCCGGGCGTCTTCGCCCGGAAGTCCGGGAAACCGTGCCAGAATCTTTCCCGGCAAATATATGCAGGGATTCCCGCGGGTCAAGGTTTTTCGGTTCTCAGACGGGATGGTTTCAGGGAAGCCACCAGGAGCGCCGCCGCCAGAAGGAGGATCAGGTCCATCCACCAGGCCGCCGTGTAGGACCCGAGGCGGTCGTAAATCATGCCGCTGATGATTGCCCCCACGCTGCCGCCGATGCCGGCGACAAAAAATGTCAACAGGCCGTAGGAGGCCCCGAGTACGAGGCTGCCAAAGCGATCCGCCAGGAGATACGGCATCAGGGGAGCGATGCACCCGTAGCCGAAGCCGAAGAGCAGGGCGTACAGGATCATGTGGTTCATCGTGGCGGCCATGAGAAGAACGGCCACGCCGGAGGCCATAAAGAGAAAGCCGAGGCATGCGGCATATTTTGCGTCCCGGAGCCGATCCGAAAGCCACCCGAAGAAAAAGCGTCCCCCGATGCTGGCCAACCCGATGTATCCCGGCAGGAGGGCCGCCTGCATCAGGTCGATATTGAGTTCCATGGCGAAGGCCGTCTGGTGTACAAAGGCCGAGATCTGGGCCACAAGGGCGAAGGTGAAGCACAGGCTGAGAACCCAGTACTGCGGGTCGCGGAGAACCTGAGTCATCGGAACGCCGGGCGCCGTTGAAGGCGGGGGTGTCCGTTCCGGATGCGAAGGGGGTGCCTCCCCGTCGGGATGCATGCCGTAGTCTTCCGGCCTCGTCTTTCCCATCAGGGTCTGCGCCGTGACGACGCCGAGCACGAGGACGAGGCCGCCGAGGATCCAGAATCCCCAGGGCCATCCCCAGTGCTTGACGGCATAACCGACCAGCGGGGCGAGGAGCATGCTGCCGATGCCGATACCGATGGAGGCGATGCCGATGGCGATGCCCCGCTTCCGCTGGAACCATTTGCCGACGGTGGAGCTGCCCACGACCGCCCCCAGGCAGGAGGTGCCGATCCCGCCGAGGAGTCCGTATGTAAGGTACAGATGCCAGGGCTCCCGGACGAATCCCGTCAGAAAGAGGGCCGCTGACAGGGTCACGGCTCCGAAGGTCATGACCCAGCGGGGGGCGACCCGGTCCAGGAGCCTGCCGGAGAAGATCCCGCCGATTCCGTAAACGATCATCGTGATGGACGGAGCGAGGGAGATGGCCGAACGGGACCAGGAAAGGTCGGTCGTGACGGGTTTGACGAAGATGGTGAAACAATAGGTTGTGCCGTGGTTGAGGCCCATCAGGACGAAGGCCCCGAAGACCACGTACCAGCCCCAGTAGATTGCAGTGCGTTTCATGGATATCCAATGCTTCTTTCCGGACCCTTGCGGAGACCTTCCGGCTCCACGGGGATCCCGGGTTTGTTTGCTCCGGGGTGTTCGACGGAATCGCCCCGGAGCAGCAACACTTAGGCGGAATCGGATTTCCTGTCAACCAAAGGTTGCCGCCATTCCTTTACGGCATGTCCCTTCTGTGCTAGGACCATCAACGGATAAACACTGGAGGAATATGCAGTCTTCCCTTTCCCGATCCAGGAGGCGCAGGGGGACCCGCCCCGGCGGTTCCCAACGAACGCCCCTTCGCATGAAGCCCGAAGCGGACCCGCTTCTCCGGAGCGTTTTTTCCCGCATCGGCCGGCCCCCGGAAGCCCCCTTCGTTCCCGATCCCTTCCAGCTGGAGGCGCTGGAGGCGGTACGGCAGTCCGACTGCCTCGTCACGGCGCCCACAGGATCCGGCAAGACCTGGATTGCCGAGGAGGCCATCGAGGACGTCTTTCGCCGCGGGGGCCGGGCCTGGTACGCCTCCCCCCTCAAGGCCCTGACGAATGCCAAGTGGGTGGAGTTCGGCCAGCGCTTCGGGGCCGATCATGTCGGGATCCTGACGGGAGACACGAAAGAAAACGCAGATGCGCCGATCATCGTCGGAACGACGGAGATCCTTCGGAATCAGCTTTATGACGCGATGCACCAGGGAAAGGATTTGCCCTGCGACCTGGTGATTCTCGACGAGGCCCACTACCTGGGGGACCCGGACCGGGGTGTCGTCTGGGAAGAGATCATGATCTACCTGCCGACGCGGATCAACCTCCTGCTCCTTTCCGCCACGATCGGCAATGCCGAGGAGATCGCCTCCTGGCTGGCTTCCCTGCGGGAAAAGCCCTGTCGGGTCGTCCGGGAGACGGGACGTCCCGTTCCCCTCCACCCCCTTTTTTTGCATCCCTCCGGCCGGGTCATGCCGTTTCTCGACCAGCGGCGCCTCTACGGGAAAGTGGCCGAGTTTGTCGGTGGCGGAAGCACTCCGGCGAGCCGCGGCCGTCCGCCCCATTTCGGCGACATCCTCCGGGTGCTCCGGGAGTACAAGCTCCTGCCGGCGATTTTCTTTCTCAAGTCCCGGTCCGAGTGCGACGGGGCCCTCAAGACCTGCCGGAGCGGCCCGGGCGTTCATGCCGGCGAGGCCTTCCGGGACGATCTGCAGGACCAGTTTGCCCGATTCCCCTATCTGGAGCAGCACCGCCAGCTTCACGACCTCCAGCGCTGGCGCGTGGCGGCCCACCACGGCGGTCAGCTGCCGGCCTGGAAATTCCTGGTCGAACGGATGATGAAGCAGGGCCACCTGGAGGCCATCTTCGCCACCTCTACGGTTGCCGCAGGCGTGAACTTCCCGGCCCGGACCATTGTCCTGTTCAACTCGGACATTTTCGACGGCCACTCCTTCAATCCCCTGACGGGAACGGCCTTCCACCAGATGACCGGCCGAGCGGGTCGCCGGGGGCAGGACAAGATCGGCTTCCTGGCCCTCGTCCCGGGGCGCTTCCTGGACGTCTCCCACATACGGCGGCTCCTCTTCCGGGAGCCCGAGCCCATCGAAAGCCGGATCCGCAACGACTTCTCCATGGTCCTGAACCTGCTTCTGTCCCAGACGCCGGAGGATGTGCGGGTCATCTTCGAGCGGTCCTTCGCCGCCTACCAGGCCGCCGCCAGAGGGAAAAAACCGGGACGGGGACTCTGGGAGGGCTTTCTCCGGCACCTTGATTTTCTGAAGGCGGAGGGATTCGTCGGAGAAGACGACCGGCTGACGGAGAACGGCCTTTGGGCCTCGAAGCTGCGGCTTGACCATCCGCTCCTGATCGCCGAGGGACTCCGGCGGGGTGCGTTTCCGGCGGAAGACGAGCAGCTCTTCGCCGCCGCCATCGCGCCTTTCGTCTACGACGGCGACCAGGATGTGAAGTTCGAGTCGAAGAAGATCCCGCGAAAATTCCGGGATGCCGTGGGTAAGGTCGCAGCGGTCCTCAAGCCTCTGCTGGACCGGATGAAGGCCGCCGGATTTCCCGTCCAGCCGCTCCGTCTCTGGCCGGCCCTCGTGGTGTACGACTGGGCACGCGGCTTTCCATGGGACGACATTGTCCGCCGGAGCGGGATCAACGACGGGGACCTGGCCATGCTGGTCCTCCGTACGGCGGACAACCTCCGGCAGATCATGTCGCTCCGCGAGAGCCACCCGGAAACGGCGGCGCTGGCGGCAAAGGGCCGGGAGGCGATCCTTCGGGAGCCCGTTGTGTTCGAGTGGGAGTAAGAAAAGAAAAGGAGTCATATTTACTTCTGGACCGCAAAAATCAATCCGACCCCTTTTGCGTGTGCTGTGCATCCGGTTTCCCCGTAAGACGGAGAGAATGACAAGATCGATATCAATATGAATCTTTCTGAAAGCATGTCTTCGAATTCAATAAAGTCATGATTGCGAAAGCGAATTACAACGTACGTTCGCTGCTCGTTTACTCAGGGATTGCCGCCTTTTTTCTTGGCATTTTTTGTAACAACACCATCGATTGGGATCTGTGGGGATATCTCGCATTCGGCCGTCTGTTCTGGGAAACGGGTGCTTTCCCCTACCAGGATGTCTTTTCATATACTCCAACAAAGCCCCTCTGGGTTTACCATGAATGGCTGACCGGCATTATCTTTTTCCCCATTTATAAGAATTTTGGCGCCGCGGGTTTGCAGCTTTTGAAGTACCTGCTGGGGATGGTGACGGTTGGTCTTGTCTGTGTAACCGCTGTCAGGAGGAAAGCGACTCCATTTTTCGTGTTTCTGGCCCTGATAGTGGCCGGCAATTTGATCAAAGCCGGCTATTCGCCCGTTCGGGCGCAAGTATTTACCTATTTATTCTTTGTTTTAACCTTGTATCTTCTTGATCAGGCCAGGGCAGGCAAGCATTGGAAATATTTATGGTGGCTGGTACCCGTTGAACTGCTCTGGTGTAACCTTCATGGCGGGTTTGTGGTTGGTCTGAGTATGATCGGCATTTACACCGTGGGCGAAGCCGTTTCCGGTCGAAAATATTATCCATATGCAGCGATTCTTCTCGCCGCTGCTCTGATAACCCTTGTCAACCCGTATGGTTGCGAATACTGGAGGTACATGGCTGGTGCCGTTCTGATGCCGCGTCCGGAAATCGGCGAGTGGCAGAATGTCTTCGCAACTGTTTTCTCTGATGAATACAGGAGTTACGGTGTACAATACACGATCGTTTTTCTTCTGTCCGTACCCCTCGTTTTCTGGTATCCGAAGCGCGATTTGACAACGATAATAGTTCTTTCAGCAACTTTGATCATGGGTTTGCTGAGTATTCGCAACACGGTTTTCTTCGCACTGGCGTTTGCAGCTTTTTCCCCCGTTATCATGAAGGAATTCTGGGAAGCTTTAAAAAGTGACCCGAAAATCATCAAGCGCTATTCACGCTTTCGGATGATCGGTCTGATGCTGATCATTGTTATCACGTCCTGGACTGTTGGATCTTCATTATTCAAATTCATCGTCGGGTCCCCGCTGGAGCTCCGAATCTATCGAGTCTACTACCCTGTGGGGGCCGTTGAAATGATTCAGAAGAACAACCTGAAAGGGAATATTCTGCCCTGGTTTGAGTGGGGTGAGTACCTGATCTGGACATTGTATCCCGATAACAGGGTCAGCATGGACGGGCGTTATGAAACGGTATACCGAGATTCCGTATCCACTGAATATTTCAACTTCATTTTTGCGCGGGATAACTGGAGGGATTTTCTGGAGAAATATCCCCATGATATGATCCTGGTGAGATCGGACTCCAAAATCCGTGTTCTGCTTGCTGCTGAGCCCGACTGGTGCCTTGCTTATGATGGCAAAGATGGTGTGTTGTTTTTGCGCCGCGAATATTGCCTGCAGCACAGAACCTGACCCTTTTCTGAAGATACCCCTGAATCCACTGATTGATCTCCGGACGGCAAAAAACGGCTTTCAGAGTTATGGGTAGACCCGAAACCTCCAGCGAAACATCGGTATCTTGCTGATGCTCCCCAAAAAAGGGTTACGGCGTGTGCCGTAACCCCTTTTCTATACTGGTAGTCCCACGGGGAGTTGAACCCCGGCTTCCGGCGTGAGAGGCCAGCGTCCTAACCACTAGACGATGGGACCATATGGCTGGGGGACAAGGATTCGAACCTCGGTAGCAAGATCCAGAATCTTGTGTCCTACCACTAGACGATCCCCCAGCAAGTTTTCTGGGGAAAGAGCCTTTTAGTGAAAAACCAACCCCTTGTCAAGGCGAAATTCGGATTGTTTTCTTCTGCAGTATGGCCTTTTCCCGGGACTTTCGGCTTGTCTGTCAAGGGGGTGCCGCCGCTGGCCGCCGGACGGGATGGTCCGCCTTGGGTGCTCTGATCGATCGGCTGCAGCCACCGGGAAGGCCTTATGGGCGGTGGTTGTTGTGCTCAACGGGTCGCTTTCCGGAGAACCGCCGCGAAGAAGCCGTCCGTGCCGTGGCGATGGGGGAGTGTGCGGAAAAAGCCATTCATGTCCAGCAATTCCTTCGGGATTTCATGGATTTCCCGAACCTGTTGGAAATCCCCGTGCCTGCGGAGGAAATCCGCGACGACGTCTTCGTTTTCCTGCTTGAGGAGCGTGCAGGTGCTGTAAACCAGGGTCCCGCCGGGCGAGACACAGCGGGCTCCCCGGTCCATGAGCCTACTCTGGAGGACGCTCAGGGGGGGGACATCCGATACGCCGATACGCCACTTGATCTCGGGATTCCTGCGCAGCGTGCCCAGGCCTGAGCAGGGCGCGTCCACCAGGACGCTTTGGAAAGAATTGTGGAAGTGCTCCCCGAGTTCAGCGGTGGCGTCCACCGGCTGCGTCCGTATCGAGCGGATCCCCAGCCGGGCCGCGTTCTTCTCCAGTTCCCGGAGCTTTGCCGGGCTGGAATCCATGGCTACGATCGACGCTCCGTCACCCGTCCGTTCAGCCAAGTGGGTTGCTTTTCCTCCTGTACCTGCGCACAGGTCGAGGATCCTGTCGCCCGGTCGCGCATAGAGCAGGCGGGCCACCAACTGGGAGGCCTCGTCCTGAATCGTGATCCGTCCAGCCTTCCAGCAGGAAAGCTCACGGGCTGACCGGCCCGTATGAGAAAGGATGATGCCGTCGAGAGACCATGGCGCATCCGCTGCTTCAATTCCTTCCGCGGCCAGCTCTTCGCGTACTTCCCTGCGGCTCGCTTTCAGCGCGTTCACACGGGCGGCGAGCGGCGGGATTTCGTTGCCGGCTCTGCAGAGATCCACGGTTTCCTCGAGGCCGTAGCTGCGGATCCACTGCTTGACGAGCCATAGCGGGTGGGAATGGACGATGGAGACCCGGCGTGCCGGGTCTTTTGTTCCCGAAGGCAGGGGGACTTCGTCTTTGCGGCGGACGGCGTTCCGGAGCAGGCCGTTGACAAAGGGTACCGTGCGGGGATCCAGTTTTTTCGCGATGCCGACGGCTTCGTTCACGGCCGCATAGTCGGGAATCCGGTCCGTGAAGTGGATCTGATAAAGGGCTGTTCGCAGGATGTTTCTGGCCGTTGTGGAGACGGCGGGTGACCGCTTCTCGCAGAGCGACCGGATCACCCAGTCCAGGTAGCCCCGCATCCGCAGAGTCCCATAGACGATCTGAGTCAGGAGAGCACGGTCGGCCGGTTCGGTGAATAAGCGGCCGGAGAGGACCTCGTCGAGGAGCGGCTCCGCGAAGGCGCCGGTGGTGTCAACGCGGTTGAGAATCTCGACGGCAGCCCGGCGCGGGGAGGCATTCATTCTGCGGTCCGTGCCGTTGGGGAGTCCGTCAGGAAGCTGCTTCGGGGGCGGTACCCCCGGAAGAACTCCCGGACGGGCATGCGTTTCTTGCTCTCCATCTGGATGTCCTTGAGGAGGACGACACCGTCACCGGCGGAAACCGCGAGCCCGGCGTCCACGAGGGCTCGAATTTTCCCGGGCGGTTCGGTGGCGGGCTGTTCTTGCGCGGAGGCGGAGAAAACCTTCACCTGCTTCCCGTCCAGCCACGTATAGGCGCAGGGTGCGGGGGCTAGGCCGCGGACCAGGTTGACGATCTCCGCAGCTGGCTGCTCCCAGCGAATCAGGCCGTGTTCTTTGGTCAGACGCGGTGCGAGCGTTGCGAGGTTCGATTCCTGGGGGCGTCGGCGGACCGTTCCGGCCAGTAGGCCATCAATCGTCCGGACGAGCAGGCCGGCACCGCTGACGGCCAGGCGGTCGTGGAGCTCCCCGGCATTCTCCTCCGCTCCGATGGGGGTCTCTTCCTGGAGGAGGATGTCGCCGGTGTCCATCCCCTCGTCCATGAACATGATGGTGACGCCGGTGACACGCTCGCCCCGGATGAGGGTCCAGTTGATCGGCGCCGCGCCGCGATATTTCGGGAGCAGCGAGGGGTGAACGTTAAGGCAGCCCAGAGGGGGGGCTTCCAGGACGGCCTTGGGCAGGATCTGGCCGAAGGCCGCCACGGCCACCAGGTCCGGGCGGAGGCGGCGGAGCGTGTCGAGGAAGGATCCGTCCCGGACCCGCTCGGGCTGGAAGACTTCGATGCCGAGTTCTTCCGCCTTCACTTTTGCCGCCGGCGGGGCGAGGTGTTTGCCCCTCCCCTTGGGTCGGTCGGGTTGCGTCACGACTCCGACGACGGGGTATCCGGCCCGGATCAGCGCCTTCAGGGAAGGGGTGGCGAATTCGGGGGTGCCCATGAACAGGATGGTGGGTTTCGTCATTGGCAGTCCTCCTCTCATTTCCCCACCAGGGAGGCCAGGGTCTCCTCGGGGTTCCTGCAGGGCATGCAGGCGAGTCCCCCGTCCGGCCTGATGACGGCGAGGGAAGGAACGCCCCGGACGCCGAACGACTCCGCCACCTGTCCTGTTTCATCCAGCAGAGTCCTGTAGGGGAGCTGGTACTGGGAGACGAAGCGGGACACCTTGCTCTTCGACTCGAGAATGTCGATGTTGACCATGACCAGTCCCTTAGGCTGGAATCGGGCGTAAAGCTCTTTATAGTAAGGGATTTCAGACCGGCAACTGGAGCACCAGGTCGTGGAAAAGACGATCAGGGTCGTTTTCCCCTGCTGGTCGCGGAGACTGAATTTCTGTCCGTTGACATCCTGGAGCGTGAAATCCGGGGCTTGTCCCTCCGCGGGCCCTGGGCCGGTCCGGACCGGCGGAGGCGGGGCGTCGCAGGAGGCAAGGAGGAAAATGCCCGCCATCAGGAACAGAAGAAAAGGGTTCTGCAACTTTTTTTTATATTTATGAAGCGCTCTCATACGATTCTTGTCACCCCCAGAACATGCCGGCCTGAATCAGGAAATACTCCCCGCTCCCGACGAGGATCCAGCCGAGGAGTCTGCGGATCCGTTCCATCCACAGGCCCGACTTCGGCAGGCCCGCCAGCAGGGCCGAGAACGTCCCCAACAGAATCAGCAGCGTGCCCATGCCGAAGGAAAAAACAAAAAGCAGGGCCATGCCGAAGGGGACATTCTGCTGCGCTGCGACGTAACCGAGCAGGACGGCCAGAATCGGCGCCGTGCAGGGGCCGACTATGAAACCGGCCGTCACGCCCATTAGGAGGCCGCCGGCCATGCCCCGGATCCGTCCGCCGGTCTGCAGATTTCCGACCCATTGGGGCACCGGGAAGGACAGGGAGAATACATCCAGCATGGACAGCCCCATCAGCAGACAGAGATTGCCGACGGCAAAGGAAACCCACGGATTGGACTGCATCCTGCCGAACAGACTGCCCGACAGGGCCGCCATAGCGCCAAACCCGCTGTATGTCAAGGACATGCCCGTGACATAGACAATGGACAGGAGCAGGGCCCGGCGTCGCGATCCGGCTCCCTGGTTTCCAATGTAAGCTACCGTGATCGGGATGACGGGATAGACGCAGGGAGTGAAGCTGACCAAGACTCCGCCTAAGTAAGCGGCGAGGAGCGGCACCAGGAAGGAGCCGTGCAGGGAGGCCGACAGCCATTCGGACAGGATTTGTTCCATCGAGGGCGGCCTCTCCTTTCGGTTCGTTTTGAAATCTTTTTCCGGTTCTTCGAGATCCTTATACTTTTTCCCGCTGTAAAGGAAAAGCGGTTCCTTGGAAATTCCTGCTCAAACATCCGAACCAATTTGAATCATTCAGGTAATGTTCAGCGCGGCTCAATCGGCTAACAAAAACTTTGTTTCGCCTATGGGGAATCTGTCAAAAGAATAATACTTGACAGAACCTATAAAAACCTCTACTTAAGCAGACAATAGTCATCTTTTGCGATATTCCCGATCATTACAAACCTTTTTGTGAGATTCGCATTGACACGGTTCGGAAGGTCCGGTAGATACGAACCGTGGGATAGTTATTTATCGGGGGGATCGGCACTTCTATATGGTCATAATCAATGGCCAAGCCTTTAACACGGTGGTGGATGCGGCGGAAGCCCTGGGTGTATCAGCCAAAACGGTCGGAGATTACATCCGAAAGGGGATCATTCCTCCACCTCCGGAGATTCAGTACGGAGTTCGCGTCTTGAGGCATTATCCCCGGGAGTATCTGCGTGATGCCAGAAAGTTCCTCGAGGGGTACCGTAAAGACAGGATTGCACGATTTGGCCCCCTTTCCTGACAGGGAGCCTTCGATAAACCATCCAAAATAAGGGCGGTATGGCGCCCGGATTCAGGAGGGCATCCCTTGGCCCGGAACAACGATATCACCTCCACGGAAAAACTCCTCGACGTTATCAGGGACAAGAAAGACGAGGCGCCATCGCCATCCCCGGCTCCCCCAAAAGTTCAGGTGCCGAAGAAGAACGTCGTGGCCTTCTCCCCCAAAAAGTCGGGATCCCGCACCATGAACGTCGGCATTGACGCCGGCCATGAATTTATCAGGCTCGTCAAGACAGTAAGAACCACCGACGGAAAATGGAAGCTCCTCGATGCCCGGAAGTTGCCTTACCCTGTCGGTGTGACGAAAGGCACCCCGGAATTGATCACTTTCCTGCGGGATGAACTAGCGAAGTTTGGTTGCTCTGCCAAGGATAACTGCGGGCTATGGATGATCATGTCCGCCGCCGAGGTTGAAGTCCGCCACATCCGAATCCCCAAAGTCGCCAAAAAGCAGATCGCAAACGCCGTCTACTGGGGAATGCGCAAGGAATACTCCTTCGACGAGAAAGAGAACATTTTTGATTTCGAGGTCCAGGGAGAGGTTATCGATCAGGGCATACCAAAACTGTCCGTGATGGCCTATACAGCGCCGAAGAAAGTGGTGGACGAAACGCGGCGGCAGTTTGCCCAGGCGGGGATTCCTCTCGACGGAATGGTCATTACGCCGTTTGCCGTGCAGAATATCTTCCGGACAGGATGGATGGCCGCTGCCAAAGAAACGGTAGCCAGCCTTTTCATCGGCAACGAATTCTCCCGTATCGACGTTTATTCCAAGGGAAACCTCGTCATGTCCCGGGGCATCAAGACAGGTGTCCGGAGCATGGTTGAGGCGCTCATGGAGACATACAATGACGAGCGCCGCCCGGATCCGGATGCACCTTCGGGCCGCCGGGTCATGACCTTCGAAGAAGCCCGCCAGATTGTATTCGGATTGAGCCCCGAGTCGCCGACGAAAGAAGAACGGGAACGCTCGGGATTGACCGAGCAGGATGTATTCAAGATGCTCGAACCGGCGCTGGAGAGACTGGCCCGCCAGGTGGAACGGACTTTTGAGTATTTCATGACGAATGTCAGCAATGACAGGGTCGAGCAAATCTTTGTATCCAGCGTCATGAATGTCTATCGGCCGATGCTGGACTATGTCGGCGAGCAGTTGGCCATCGAGCGGGATATTTTCGATCCCCTGGATCCGAAATTCGCCGACATACCGTCGAATCTGAACCTCACTCCTTCCGAACGAATCGCCTTCATGCCGGCCCTCGGCGTCGCACTTTCCGACAACGCTCATACGCCCAACGTCATTTTTACCTATCAGCAAAAAGAAGAAGCGGAACAGATACAAAAGATCAACCGTTTCATCTTCGGTGGTTTCATAGCCGGCCTTGCCGTATGCGCTCTCATCTTCGGCTATCAGTTCCTGCAGATGAGCCAGAAGAAGGATGCCATAGGCAAGCTTGAGGCAAAACTTGCCCAGTTTTCCCCACAGGTGACGCAGTCGATGGTTTCGGATCTTCTCGCTTCCATGAAGCAACGCCGCGACGTCCTCCATGATTATTCGGTGCGATACCTCGGCATGGCCATCATCGGGGAACTCACGGCCTTGACTCCACCGGATATCAGACTCCTTTCCGTTAAATCAGGATTGGATTATCCTGTCGCCGCCAAAACTGCCTCCACGCCACAAGCTCAGGGGGCGGCTCCGGCCACCCCACCACCTCCACAGGCTGGTGCGCCGGCTGCAGCAGGAACCGCGGCAAAAGAAATGCTGCTTGAGGGATTGATCTTCGGTGATGCCGCGACGTTTGAATCCCAGTTGTTCCGCTATCGCGTGGCCCTTGAAAACTCTCCACTTTTCAAGAGCGTAACCGTCAAGAAACAGGATCTGGAGCCTTTCCGGAAAGGGCGGGTCCTCCATTTCATCATCAGCATGCAGATCGGGTGAAGGCATGGAAGAAGAGAAAAAAACCTTTCGGATGCCCAAGAGCAGCTTCAGGTATATGGTTGGTTGCCTTGGTGTGGTTGCCCTCATTATCATCATCGTCCTCCTGCCGATGGGGTATTTCCTGACCTCACTCGATGGCAAGGAGAAAGACCTGGTGTTGAAGATCGAAGAACAGGAACAGCTGGGACCGCTGTACCAGGTGCTTCAGAAGAAGATGTCCGACAAAAAGATACCTACAACCCTGCCGATGCCGGCTCGTACCAGGTTGTCAAAAGAGCAGGTCGATCAGGCTGCCGTAACCGTCAAGGGGCTGGCCCGGGCTTCTCAACTGGAGGTCATGTCCGTCAATCCGGAACTCGGGTCCATACCCGGGGACGCGAAAATTGCACCGGTGGTTGTCATTGTGCGTGGCGGGATGCCCCAGTTCCGTAATTTTATCACGGCCCTCGGAGGACTGTCCTACGTCGAGCGATTCGATGCGATTGAGGTTAGGCCATCCCAGACCGGGCTTGAACTGAAAATGAGCCTCATGGTTGCATTAAGCTGAGAACCCTCATAATCTTAAGGAAGCGAGCGGGCGGACGATGCCAAAACTGAACACAAGACAGATCGTTATCCTGGCCCTCATGGTTTTAGCCATTCTCTATGGCGCCTATGAATTTCTCAAACCCAGGCTGGCTACGAAAGGCCCTGCCGAGATGGCAGCCCCCGCCGTGGACGTCAAGAAATTCGTGTCCGATGTGAATACGGGTTTGAGCGCGGATGCGGCCGGGGAATTTGAGGTTTACGCCGCCATTCGGGCTGAGACGCCATGGGGAAGGGATCCTTTCTTTGAGCGTGCCGGTTATGTTGAATACGCCTCACTTCAGGAAAGCTTCGTGAAGGCCAAGGCTGCCGAGGCCGGCAAAACGATCACCTTTGCCTATACCGGATACCTGGACTCGGGCAGGAGGAAGGTGGCCATCATCAACGGGGTTGAATATTTTGCGGGTGAACCGCTGGTGGAAGAGGGGTATGTGTTGAGGGCTATCGACAAGTCTAAAGTGGTTATCGAAAAAAAACTGGAAGGAGTGAAGTTTGATGTTCTCATACAGGAATGATCGGATCGCGGAAAAAGCTCCGAGGAGCCTGGCTCCCGGGATGAGAAGCTCCTTATTCGGGTTCGCCTTCATCCTGCTTTTTGTTTTCGCCCTGACGGGCTGCTCAAAGCCTCTGAACGTCAAGCAGGACCCCTTCTTTGAAAAGTGGCAGACCCTATCGGAGAAATCAACGGGGAATTCGCCGACGCCGAGGGTTCGTGAGTTCGATCTCGATGAACTCGTGGCCAAGGAAGAGGCTCGCCTGGCTGATGAAAAGGTGCGTGCGACGGCAGGGCGCCATCTCCCCAAGATGAAAGTCAACCTGAAGATGCGCCAGGCGGAGGTCAAAGCGGTAATCCGGTCACTTGCCAAGGCGGCGAACCGGAACATCCTGGTGAAAAACGACATCAAGGGGGACATCACCGTCGATTTCCACAACACTCCCTGGGACCGGGCGTTCGAGAGCATCCTCAATACGCACGGATTGAGCTACGTCTGGGAAGGGGACGTCATCCGGGTCATGACCGAAGCGGACAAGGAGCAGGACCTCAAGCGAAAGACCCAGGAGAGCGATGTCCGACGGGTCGAACCTCTCCTGAACGTGGTTGTGCCGGTCGATTATGCCGACGCAAACAGTTTGAGGGAAAATCTTGAAACCTTCCTGACGAAGGAAAAGGACGGCAAGACGTTCCGCGGTTCCGTAAAATTGGACAAGCATACGAATTCCCTGATCATCCAGGCCATTCGAGACGACCTGACAAAGATGATCCCCATCATCAAAAGGCTCGACAAGCCTACCCCGCAGATTCTGATCAAGGCACATATTGTAGAGGCGACGAAGGATGTTGCCCGGCGTCTCGGTGTTCAATGGGGCGGCGGCTATCAGAATACATTCGGCAAAGAGAGCTATTGGGTCACTCCCGGCGGAACCAATACGGTGGGCACGTTGCCGACAAACCCCATAGCCGGCGGGTATAATCCTCTCGGATCGGGGGGAACTGGCGGAGATATCGGAAGCTACGGGCTGTCCGGACAGGGCATAGGATTGAATTTTCCCGGTACGGCCCTTTCAAATGCAGCCGGAGGCTTTGGCGCTCTCGGGCTGATGTATGGAACCATCGGCGGGAATATCCTGGAACTTCAGCTCAATGCTCTCCAGACCGACGGCAAGGTCAACATCCTTTCGAGCCCGTCAATCACGACCTTGGACAACCAGAAGGCCTATACGGAAAGCGGAGAGCGGGTTCCCTACGAAACGACCAGCACCACAGGATCAACTTCCACCACGACGGTTAACTGGGAAGATGCGGTCCTGCGGCTCGAAATTACGCCCCATGTGATTGATGATGTTCACCTGAAGATGTCAATCAACGTCAAGAAAAATGAAGTGGATCTCACTCGGACCACGAGATCGGGCTACCCGTTCATTATCAAAAAGCAGACGGAAACAAACCTGATTGTCCGTAATGAAGAAACCATCGTCATTTCCGGCTTGAGCAAACAGAGAGTTGACAATCGGGATACCGGGCTTCCATGGGTGAAGGACGTTCCTGTCTTGGGGTGGCTCGTCAAGAGCGACAACAAGAGCGATGCCATGGAAGAGCTGCTTGTCTTCGTGACCCCGAAGATTCTGCCACAGTACCAGAAGACCTCCAGCGTTGATTCATGGAAGGTGGAAACAAAAGATACAAAACCGGTCAAGTAGGCAGAAGTCTCATCCATCGGGATATCAACCACGGGCCGCTCGTACACGGATGTACGGGCGGTAGTGCGCTATGGACTACTTCAGGATCCTACATCTTAAGAGAGAGCCCTTTTCCAACTCGCCGGAGCCGGATTTTTTTTTCGAGTCCGACCAGCACTTGGGGTGCCTCCAGCGACTGGAACTCTCCATCCGCCTGCGCCGCGGCCTGAATGTTGTCATTGGTGACGTCGGGACGGGCAAGACCACCCTGTGCCGACGCATGATCCAGCGCCTGGGGTCGTCAGATGAAGACAGGGGCAGGATTGCCACTCACCTCATACTGGACCCCGATTTCGGAAGCGCCATCGAATGTCTGACCACGATATCCGAATCATTCGGACTCGGGATCCCGGAACGACCGGTTACGGAGTGGCAACTCCGGGAGAACATCAAGAATTACCTGTATCAGCAGGGAGTGGACGGAGGGAAGATCACTGTCCTGATCATCGATGAGGGACAGAAGCTGTCGTCCACCTCCATCGAGATTCTCCGGGAGTTTCTAAATTACGAGACAAACGAGTTCAAGCTCCTGCAGATTGTCATTTTCGCCCAGAGCGAATTCGAAGAGATCCTGAAGAATCATCCCAATTTCACGGATCGGATCAACCTCCTGTATCGCCTCCAGCCCCTCCGGTTCCGGCAGACCCAGGCCATGGTTACATTCAGGATTGCCCGGGCCAGCGGTCAAGATGGGATCCCGAAGCTCTTTACCCGACCGGCTCTGTGGGCCGTACATTTTGCCACGGGCGGGTTTCCTCGGAAGATCATTACGCTATGCCATGAAGTCCTTCTGGCTCTCATCATTCAGAATCGTGCAAAAGCGGACTCGTCCCTTGTCTGGGCCTGTGCAAAGCGACTTGCAATGTATGACCGGTTCCGGGGCAAGACGCTGAAGGTGGCTTTTGCCGTTCTGATGCTGCTGATTGTCGGCGGTCTGCTGATCCAGGCACCGGACCTCGTGAGAACCTTCGGCGTTGACGCGAAGAAGCAATCCATTGCACGGATCCCGGAGGTTTCTCAACCTGCGCAGGCGGTCGTGGCTGTCAATCCGCCCGTTAAAGCAGTGGCTTCGGAAGCTTCCAGGCAGCCTCCTGCAGAAAAGCTCGTGGAGGCTGCCAAAATACCGGTAACGCTCGGTCGCATTGCCATCAGTCAAGGAGGAACGGTCTGGTGGATCCTGAGTGACGTCTATGGCCAGTGGAACCTGGGAATCTACCAGGCATTTCAGAAAGCGAACCCGGACATTGAGAATTTGAACCGGGTGCCGGCGGGAAAGGTCCTTCAATTCCCCGCCGTTCAGGCCGCGAATCCAACTGCCAACAAAGGTGTCTGGGTCCAGATCGCAAGCGGGCATACGTTGGATGAAGCCTACAGGATTCTGCGTGACCGGCAGAAACAGATCACAGACTTGAAGATGCTTGCCTATTGGAACAGTCGTGAAGGAACCGTGTTTTCGGTTGTATCGGGAGAGCATTTCATCGATGAGGCATCGGCGATCATCTATATCCGGAAACTCCCACCTTCGATCCGATCGGGAGTTAAAGTATTGAACGGAAAGTGGGAGTCCGACACGGTATTTTTCTCTCAGCTATAAATGGAAAAGGGGACGGACATGAGAGTGAAAAAAAAATTGGGTGAATTGCTGGTGGAAAACGGGCTTATCACAGAGGATCAACTCTCACAGGCGCTGTCTTCGCACAAGAAGTCCGGTGTCAGACTGGGGCAATATCTGACACGACAGGGGATTGTGCAAGAGAGCCAGGTGATCGATTTGCTTAGCAGTCAGCTAAAGATAGAGCAGTACCGTCCGGAACAGTACCCCATTGATATCGACCTGGCCATCCTGATCCCTTCAGACTTCGCACAGAAGAACCAGGTCGTCCCGATCAGGAAACGGGGG
This sequence comes from Syntrophaceae bacterium, assembly GCA_013177825.1. NCBI lineage: Bacteria > Pseudomonadati > Thermodesulfobacteriota > Syntrophia > Syntrophales > Syntrophaceae > Syntrophaceae bacterium. The sequence goes on along the minus strand of JABLXX010000005.1, from coordinate 380,324 downwards.
CGCCTTCTGACGGTTGCGCTGACCGATCCGCTGGACATCAATGTGCTGGATGCCATCGAGATCACAGCGGACTCCGAAGTAGAGCCGGTCATCTGCACGGAGCGGGAGTTCAATCAGCTATTTAACACCATGTACGGCGCGCAAACCGGTTTGAGCACGGTTCTCGACACGATCGAAACGGAAGAGTTGGAGCAGGAAAAGGAAGCCGCCCAGCAGGATATCCAGGTGTCCACCCTGCAGGACATGGCTGTGGAAGCCCCGGTTATCCGGCTGGTGAATTCGATCTTCTCCCAGGCCATTCGGGAAGGCGCCAGCGATATCCACGTCAGCCCCCAGCAGCACAATATCTCGCTCAGGTTTCGCATCGACGGCAAGCTATACGAGGTGCCTTCGCCACCAAAGTCCCTGGGACTTCCGATCACTGCCAGGCTCAAGATCCTCGCAGGCATGGACATCACAGTCACAAGAATGCCTCAGGATGGACGTTTTACACTCAAGATGGAAAACCGGGAGATCAACGTCCGCGTCTCCTCCATGCCGACCATCTACGGCGAGAACGTGGTGCTCCGTCTCCTCGATATGAGAACGGGAATCTATACCCTGAATCGCCTGGGCATGAGCGAGGATGACCGCCTGAAGATCGAGGCCATGAGCCAGAAACCATACGGAATGATCCTCAGCACGGGACCCACCGGAAGCGGCAAGAGCACCAGCCTGTATTCAATTCTGAACGAAATCAATCGACCCGACATTCATATCATCACACTGGAAGATCCAGTCGAATACCGGGTGAACAACATCCGCCAGGTTCAGCTAAACCGCAAAGCCGGCATGACCTTCGCGAGCGGTCTCCGCTCCATTCTCAGGCAAGACCCGGATGTCATCATGGTCGGTGAAATCCGCGACTCCGAGACCGCCTCCATCGCAGTTCAGGCAGCCCTGACAGGACACCGCCTCTTCAGTACGGTTCACACGAACGATGCAGCCGGGGCGATTACACGATTTATCGATATGGGTATCGAACCGTTTCTCGTATCCTCGATCCTTCTCGTTTCGTTTGCCCAGCGGCTTGTTCGGACGGTATGCCCCTATTGCAAGGAATCCTATCAGCCGCCCCGCAAGGCCCTCGAGGCGTGGGGATTGGAGAATGCCCGAGATGCCAATTTTACGAGGGGGAAGGGTTGCTATCAGTGCCTGAACACGGGATACAGGGGACGAACTGGTGTCTTCGAGGTCCTGGTTAATGACGAGATGATCCAAGAGATGATCCTGAGAAAGGAATCGAGCCAGGACATCACTCGAGCTGCAGTAGCGGCGGGTAAACTCCGGACATTGAAGGAAGACGCAGCAGCCAAGGTTCTGGCAGGGATCACAACACTGGAAGAGGCGGCATCATCCGTCATGGTATAAATACCAAGGGAGGTTTCTCATGCCCACCTTCGCCTACCAGGCGATCAATGAAAACGGAGTGACCGTTTCCGGAACCATCGAGGCGGACACACCGGAAATGGTGAATAACATCCTTGCGGCCAGGGGTTTTATCCCCGCCAAGGTCACCTCTGCGGATGCCGGCACACAAAAAGGCTTCATGGCCAAATTGAACGCTACCTTTGGTTCTGTCAGTCCCCCGGAATTGATTCTCTTCACCAAGCAGTTCCGGACTCTCCTTCTTGCCGGGGTTCCGATTCTCAGGCTGCTTCAGGTTCTGGAGGCGCAAACTCAGAGTGCGATCCTGAAGAAAGCCATCGGCCAGATGGACATGGACATCAAGGGGGGAGCCACCCTGACAGACGCAATGGAAAAGCATCCGAAGGTTTTCATCCCCCTGTACCGCAGCATGATCCATGCGGGAGAGGTCAGCGGGACGGTTCCGGATGTCTTGGAGCGTTTGAGCTATATCCTGGAACATGAACACAAGATCAGATCGGACGTGAAGGCAGCACTGCAATATCCAATTATCGTTCTGGTAGCCTTGAGCATCGCCTTTGTTGTTCTTCTGACATTCGTGATTCCAAGATTCGTAGGGATTTTTTTGAGGGCAGGCATTGAACTGCCATGGCCGACGAAAGCAGCCATGACGCTGTATCAGTTCCTGAACAACTATTGGCATATCATTATTGCAGCCGTCTTCCTGATCATCTTCGGTCTACGCTATTACTTCAAGACAGAACGAGGTGCTTTGGCAAGAGACAGGTTTCTATTGAAACTGCCGCTGTTAGGGTCTCTTTTCCAGAAGGCGTCCATGTCCCGGTTTGCCAGCATCTTTTCCATCCTTCAATCAAGTGGCGTACAGATCCTGACGACCATGAAGGTTCTGATCGGAACAATCGGCAATTCGGCCATTGCAAGGGAGTTTGCAAGGGTGCAGGAAATGATGCAGCAGGGTTTGGGGCTTGCCCAGCCGCTGAGAAGGGCGAAATATTTTCCTCCCATGGTAGTAGACATGGTGGCAATTGGCGAAGAATCCGGGAATATTGAAGAAATGATGAGGGTCATATCCAAGCATTACGACGAAGAGGTGGAATATCAGGTCAAACGCCTCTCGGACCTGATAGGACCGATCCTGGTTGTTGGACTTGCCGTGGTCGTTGGATTTTTTGCACTCGCAGTATTCCTGCCCATGTGGGATATGACGAAGCTTGCCAAATAGAGATACAGAAAATGTGCGCGCATCATGCAGATCAAGCAGAGGAAAAGGATAAATGTAAGCTTATATGTCATCATTCCTTTGATATTCAGCGGTATTCCGATCATAAGCATATTGGTGACATACAGGCTCATCACGTATGAGCAGAAACTGAGTTCGGTTGATTTTACACAGATACTAATCTGGGCGGCTTCATTGGGGGCCGTTACTTTTGTTGTAGCATTTTTAATCTTGTGGACGATTCTGAAACCGGTCGAGGAATTCGTCCAGAAGACGGAAAGCCTCAATCTGCTGCCGCCACCTTCTGAAAACGAGTTGGTGCCGAAAAAAAAACAGAGGGATGAAGTTCAACGATATTCAGACGTCCTGTCTCAAGTTACAAACATCCTATCAAAAGTTGAAGCAAGAGAGCTATTTCCGGGAATCATCGGCCAGAGCAGGAGTATACGCGAGATCTTCGGCCAGATCGTGAAAGTGGCGCCGACGGAATCAACAGTCATGATTTCCGGGGAGAGCGGAACGGGAAAGGAGCTTGTAGCAACTGCAATCTTCGAACACAGCACGCGTAGCAAAAAACCATTTATTACTATAAATTGCGTTGCAATTCCGGAAGGACTTCTTGAAAGTGAGCTATTCGGCCATGAGAAAGGATCTTTTACGGGAGCAATCGCGCAAAAGAAAGGTAAATTTGAACTGGCTGATGGGGGAACAATCTTCCTCGATGAAATAGGAGACATGCCCCTGGCAACGCAGGCAAAATTGCTGAGAGTCCTGCAGGAGAGGGTGTTCGAGAGAGTCGGTGGTACGAAACAGATCGAAGTGGATGTTCGTTTTATAGCCGCTACAAACAAAGATCTGCGTGAAATGGTGAAGGAAGGAACCTTCCGCGAAGATCTTTTTTATAGGGTAAACGTATTTTCAATATGGCTCCCCGCATTACGTGAACGCAAGGAAGACATTCCAGCACTGGTGGATCATTTTCTGAACGCAAAGGAAAAAGCAAAGAAGATTACACCGGAGGCGATGAACGTTCTACTTGGTTATTCATGGCCGGGAAACGTGCGGGAGTTACGCAATGTGATAGAAAGAGCGGCCGTGATCGCAGAGAATGATATCGAAATGATGCACCTGCCTCCCGAGGTGAGAGGCGAGAGCAGCAGAATTCAACTCAAGCAGGAATTTTCCGTAACAGAAGGAAATACACTTGACGACCGGCTCAGTGAGATTGAAAAAGGGATGATCATCGAAGCGATTACCAGGGCGGGAGGGGTTCAGGTTCGGGCGGCAGAGATTCTGGGAATAAACCAAAGGAGCCTTTGGCACCGGATCCGGAAATACGGCATAGACGCAGCTGCGATAAAGAAAGCTACAAAATTTGTAGATTAACCATCATGATTTTGAATCAGGGACTTTGCAGGGGAATAAACGGCCTTCAAAAGGGCTCATCCTCTTTGAAACTTGCTTCGGAATGTCCGTTGATCATTATAGTTTGAGGGACCTGTTGCTTATTTGATGATAATGCGGGCATGGTGCCATGCTGGCATGTTGTATGCATATAATCATCTAGAATTTATTTATTGCTGAAGGGAGGTGAAGACACACATCTGTCAAAGACTTGAGCGGGATATTCTATGAACCTACTAATATAAAACATGAAGGAGGAAGAAAGATGCTGAAAAAAAGGAATCAGAAGGGCTTCACGCTGATCGAAATCATCGCGGTTCTGGTTATTCTCGGAATTCTCGCGGCAATCGCCATTCCGAAATACCTCGATATGCAGGCGGATGCCAAGAACAAGGCCGTTGCGGGTGCGCTTTCGGGATTGATCTCCGCGGCGTCGATGGAATATGGACAGAAACTGCTTCAGGGGACGGCGAGCGCAACCAGTTTCACCGCGACGTCTCCGGTCACCGTCGGAGATTTTCAGGGAACGATCGCGGGCACAGCCGGTACTTACACGGCTACCGTCACGGTTGGGCCGACTGGTGATTACATGACGGGGGTCAGCACAACCTATTCGATTAAAACGTTTAAGCTGTTTTAGTCTGTCTGAGACTGGCATGACTGTGTGAATCAGAAGATTTCGTGCATTCTGTGACGAAAATTAATCAGGTTAATCAAAATAGCTGACCAGTATACTGGTCAGCTATTTTTCTTTGCAGGTATTCTGATGAAACCGCTTGGTAATAAACAAAAAGCCACTATCGCAAAGCTGATTATTCCGATTGCGATCATGATTCTGACTATTGTTGCCTACAGTGACGTCCGGTATCATCAATTTCTTAACATCGACGACAAGGAATACGTTTCGGCTAATAGAAACGTCCAAAAAGGTGTGACTCCCGAGAGTGTCCAATGGGCGTTCGGTTTCACCGGTATTGCATATTATCACCCCTTAACCTGGATCTCTCATATGCTGGATTACCAGATGTATGGCCTTGCACCTGGAAAACATCATTTGACCAATCTGATCATCCATATTCTCAACGCGCTCCTCTTATATTGGCTTATTCTCAGAATGACGGGTGCACCCTATGCGTCGGGAGCGGTAGCTCTGCTGTTTGCAGTTCATCCCATTCAAATCGAATCTGTAGCATGGGTTACAGAGCGAAAGAACCTTTTGAGTACGTTATTTTTGTTGATATCGATTCACGCTTATATAAGATATGTGAAGGATAAAAGTATCTTGATTTATTTCGGTGTTTTGATTCTCTTCGTCTTGGGTCTTTTGAGCAAGCCAAGTATCTTATCGTTCCCTTTTCTTCTTCTAATTCTAGATTACTGGCCTCTTAAAAGATTCAGTGCGGCTATGATGTCACGTATTGACAATGGTCAAGATAAGATTCAACGAATTTCGATTCATTCCATCATTCGTGTAGTAAAATCAAGAATGTTCGTTTTTGTTGTTGCGGAAAAGATTCCCTTTGTAGTGCTGTCCTTAATATCGTCGTATTTGTCGCTCATTTCGATGTCAAGCATCGTCATCGATCATAATAGAATACCGCTGGATTTAAGAATCTATAATTTATTTGTTTCGATTATTAAATACTTGAAGAATTATTTTTGGCCTTTCGATTATGCGATATATTATCCGTTTCCCGGGAATATTCCCCTGTCATATTTTCTGCTATCATTATCGGGCATTATCATAATCACGATCGCGGCTATTTTCTTGCGCAGAAATCGTCCCTGGCTGACAGTCGGTTGGTTGTGGTTTCTTGTTGCCCTTGCGCCTGCCGGAGGATTGGTCCAGGCGGGGCTATGGCCCGAGATGGCAAACCGGTTCATGTATATACCGATGATCGGTCTTTCCTTGTTATTAGTATGGGAATGCAACGCATTATTGAAAGGCCGATACTCTACTGTTTTGAAATATGTTATCTTTCTGACAATACTTGCTTTGATGATTCCCATAACAAGAACGCAAAATCTGTATTTCTCAAATGGGTATGCATTGTTTACGAGAGCTCTTGCAGTCACCGGCCCGAACTGTATTGCTTACAATGGTATCGGCGATGCATTATATAATTTGGGACATAAGGATGAAGCGGAGGAATATTTTCGTAAAGCGATAGAAGCGAATCCGATGTATGAGCTTGCACAAAACAATTATGGTTTATGTCTGACGAGAAAAGGTGATTATAAAAATGCCGCCAAATATTATACCCAAGCCATTTCAATAAATCCAATGTTTCTTCCAGCGTACTTGAATTATGGCTTTAATGAATATCAACAAGGAAATCTTGAAGAAGCGAAGAAGTTGCTTGAACATGCCCTGCTCATTGATCCACATAGCAGCGCAACACATAATACATACGGTGCTGTACTGTTGAAACTCGGAAATAAAGAGGGTGCAATCCGACATTATCAACTTGCAGTAGAATATGGTCCGAATGATATTCAGGCAAGGATTAATTTGTCGATCATGTATGAGAATACCGGGCGATATGATCAGTCGCTGGCTGAATACCGGAAAATATATGAAATGGGGACATTGGACAGAGGAATAACGGCGTTTCGGATTGCAGGTGTATTTGCAAGGCAGCAAAGATTTGAGGAATGTAAAAGCTATCTGATCCTGGCAATGAAAAATGGTTTCGATGTTAAAAACAAAATTAATGATGACGATAGATTTAACAATTTTAGAATATCCAGATACTATAAGGAGTTGTTTTAGTCTTCCGAGCTGCATATTTTATTATCGTACTCATGATGAATAAATCGACTGAGAACCTTTTTATAATATATCGCATTGTCATGATAACTATCCACCTTTAATCGACATCTTCGGATAATGATGGAACTAGTCAATAATACAAATCGTTATTATCACCTCTACATTGCAGCGATCATAACTACCGTCGTTTGTGCAGTGTTTTCAGAAGTCCTGACAGCCCAATTTGTCATGTGGGATGATGATCTGATCATATATAAAAATCCGAAGCTTGGTCCGTTAAGTATTAATCTTATATTCTCTGCTTTTACCGATGTTGATACAATGATGCGCTATAATCCGTTAACCTTAATAGGTTGGAGTATTACATACCAGTATTTCGGATTGAATCCATTTGGTTATCATATGGGAAACTGGCTCTTGCATGGATTAAACTCCGGATTATTGTTTCTCATCATCAGAAAGATATTGCTTTGGCTCCCTGTTAATAAGCGTAGTGAACCCGGAAGACAAAATTGGGCTTTAAATATTGCGGCTGTTGCAGCAGCGCTGTTCTGGGCGATTCACCCGCTGCGGGTAGAACCGGTCGCATGGGCGACGGATCGAACATATTGCCAGGCGGTATTCTTCTTACTACTGACAACACTCTGTTACTTGAAAGCCAATGATTCTGAATATGGCGGACAAAAATACCGTGTATTCATAGTATTATCCTTGATATTCTATATAATGTCCCTGTTTTCATATGCAATCGGGATAACGTATTTTTTAATATTTGTTATTCTTGATGTTTATCTCTTTAAAAGGATGGGGGGAGAAAATGGGTGGGGGAAGACAACCGAACAAAGAAATATACTGTATGAAAAAATAATATTTGCACTTCCAGCGATAATGTTCGGCTTGATATCTGTTATGGTGCGCATGAATGCGCCGAGAGTCTGGCTGCCACCCGTACCGTTAGAAAAGTTTGGTTTGTTTGATCGCGTCATGCAGGCAATGTATGTATTGTTCTATTACATATATAAACCGTTTTATCCTTTCGATTTGTCGCCCGTATATAATACCCTCGTTTCATTCAACCCTCTATCTATGCCGTTCTTACTGAGTGCTATGTTTGTCCTTTCTATAATTACTATCTTATATATTAATAAAACAAAATGGCCGCTTGGATTTGCACTGGTATTATCATACATTGCCTTGATGATTCCATTGCTCGGGTTCTTCGAGCATCCTCACTATACAGCAGATAGGTATTCCATATTGGCCTCCATGTGTATTTCGGTGCTCATTGCTTTTGTTATATATAATGTTAATAGAAAGCATGTATTGGCAATGGTGTCAGTATCGATGATCATTGTTATAATGTCGATGACCACGTTAACATATAAACAAATAAAAATATGGACAAACAGTGAGACACTGTTTGTCCATATGATAGAGAAGCTAAAAGACGACCGTTATCGGCAGGATATATACTGGCGCTTGGGAAGGCATTTGTATCTAAGTGGAAGGATAGAGGAAGGTATTAATAACTATCATAAAGCCCTGAATATCAATCCAATGCATCCCGTCGCTCATGATGACCTTGCAGTTATTGAATATAGAAATGGTAATATCGAAAAAGCAAAGCATCACCTTCAAATGCTGCTGAAGATAAATCCAAGGAACGAGGAAGCGAGGTACAGACTCGTGGAAATGGATTCAATGGAAAAGAATATTTTTACAAGTCCTATGACCCGGTATTCTCTGGATTATTGATTTTATGATATTTCTGGAAAAGCATCGATATGATCCGGGGGTCAGGGGTATAGGGAAAATTTTTAACATTGCTCTGCTTGAGTACTTCGAGGATGCTTTTGCCTTGGCTGAGCACAAGAAGTTTCTTGATCAAAGCTGCAGATTTGTCTTTCTTGCCTTGCAGATGAGATAGTTCGAGCAAGGCGAGAAAAGCAGGGATGTTTGTTGGATCAAATTTAATAAATTCTTCCCAGTAGTGTTCTGAACGTTCATAATTCCCATTTAAACGATAGGCTTCGCCCAACACAGCAAGTGAGGCGGGAAAATCAGGGTGAATGGAAAGGGCACGAGACGCCTCATTGATGGCTTCTTTCAGTTTTCCTTCCTTAAGAAGAATTCGTGCGAAGTTGCTGTGAGCCAATTCATTGTTTGGGGCATAGGATATGGCTTTTTCTCCGTATTCATGTGCTTTTCCAAGGTTACCACGATTCAGCATTATGAAGGCCATGTTGTGGTATACCAATGGGGATGCAATGCGAGGGCTGATCTCAAGAGCCTTTTCGTAATGTGACAGTGATAAATCGTCTTTATAATTAGCAACGAAATAGAACGAACCGAGACTCACGTGATATAGTACCAACTGCTCCAGGTCGGCATATCTCGACAACTGCAAGGCTGTTTCAATTTCTTCTATCGCCTTCTGAAAATTTCCCTGACCGGCATAAATAAATCCCAGTGAAGCCCGGGGGCGGCTCAGAAAAGGAGATTTTAAAGCGCTGTCTTTCCAGAGACTATCCGGTGACTTGAAGACTTCGTTCCGCGCGGAAACGGTGTATCCCTGGGTTACGAGGATGAATGTCATGAAACAGAAAATCACCAATTGCAAAGATTTTCTGTAGCTAAAGTGATGGAATGCCTTGGTTATGATAATCGCAAAAGGAACGAAAAAGAACATGGAAGGGATATAGTTCCTATGCTCAAAGACAAGATCCAGAGGAATGATCGTTCCCTCTATCAGGTGATTTAGAAAGAAGAAAAGAATGCAAAAAGAGAGGAGTGGATGTCTCTTGGACATTCGGAAGGCATAGAAGAGCAGAAACAGAATAATCAGAATTGCCGGCAAGGTGCTCCAAGGCTCAAGAAATGATCTTGAGATTTGGAAATCGTGATCAAGAGCAAGACGAGAGTGAACAGGATAGAGGAGGAGGCTGATATAAAAAAGAAAGACCCGCGGCTCGGTCAAGAGTCTCTCCCCCATGGTAAACGTCCAATATTGATAATCTACGATGGGAGTAAAGAATAAGAGGTAAACCGTTCCCGAAATGACCATCGTGAGAAACAGGATTATAATCGGGGTGTGCTTTTTTATATTTTCGAAGGTAGTCCCCTGAATCAGAAAAAGGTCGTAAATAAAGATTGAGACCGGCAACGTGGCCGCATTTTCCTTGGACCCGATCGCCAGGCATCCCGTAATGGCACAGATTAGAAAGAAAGCGATCTTCCAGACTCTTCCCTCAGACGTCCGTGCCTTGAGATAAAAATACATTGATAAAACGTAGCCCATGCCCGCAAGGCTCGTCATTCTCTGGACGATATACGTTACCGCATTCACGTTCACGGGGCTGGAAGCCCAGAGAAACATAGCCAGCAGAGCTATCTCATAAGACAAATATCCATAGGATTTTTTCAGAAGAGGAAGATTCAGGGTATTATAAAGAAGTAAATAGAGAAAAAAGGAAGCCGTGAAATGGATGATCAAGTTCAACAAATGATACCCAAAAACATTCAGACCACCCAATGAGTAATTCAATGCAAAGCTTAACTTTGCGACAGGTCTTGACAATATGAGGTAATGAATGGGTGAAAATGTTTGCTTGCCGCTCCCCTTTGTCAATTCATTCGTGCGAATTTGCGGATTATTCACAATATTGTCGAAGTCATCGAACTGCCAAGCTCCATGGAAACTGTTTCCATATATAATTAAGATAAAAGTGAAGAGTGAGACGAAGGCAAAAATGTGCTTCCTTCGTGTCGAGAGGTGTTCCTGCCGGTGCCCGATTGACATAATGTGTCCCTTGCGATGAATGCCTTTACCAGCCGTGTTGGAATAAGTCCCGTTCATCGACTTCACTAACAAATGAAAAGGGATCAAGGCGGAACAAGTTAAGCATTTGCGACTGAAACATGCAAATTCATAACAAAGAGCAGATCGTTTGCCCCATGATCCTCAGGAGTTGATGAGCTCCTTGTGTTTGAGAAGCATAATCCCGAAAGCATCGGTCTTGAGCGGTTCATTACCGATGAGCCACATCGGTTTATAATTGGCATGGATCCATTGCATCATTTCGAAGCCGTATCCAGGCTCTTGGCCAAAGAAGTTCACGCCGTACTCGATACTGTTTCGGTGGACGAGAAGGATATAGTCGGGACAATGCTCGACATAGGTGGCGAGCATTGCAGCTTCACCGTACGCTGCAATCTCCGGAACGGCAAACAAGACATAGGGAGTGGGATTGAGTCTCCTTGTCAAGTAGTTGACAAGCACGCCTTCAGGCAGGACAGCCAGGGTTGCTGATGCCGGCGTTTTCTGCTTGATCCAATTTACAGCCTGCCGCACCGCGGAGCCCTTGGGATCGGCTTGCGGCCCTATTGTTAATATACGGTTGCTACTGTCACCCACGGGCAAGTCTTTGAGTTGGTAGACGGCATTCGACATGCCGATCAGCCGGACCATCGAAACGATGATGAAAACAGATACGAGCGCGCGAAAGAGTGGAACTTGCACCTGCCATTGCATAAGCCGGCGCGGCAGCAGCCAGAGCAGTAAATAGACCACGAACGCTGCCGCGGGCATGCCGAGGTAAAACCCGTAATGCCAGATGCGTGTAAAAAGTCCCATTTTTGCAAGGAGCACGAGCGAAAATACGGCCCACACGAGCGGGAACATCAACAACCGTCCGGAGTCCGTACGCCGTTCCCGCAGCCATGTCCAGAAGACAAAAACACTTCCTGACAACGTCGCCGGCAAAAGGGCATACCCGCACTCTGCCCATTGCAGCTTGAAGACGGCTGCAAGCAAGAAACCGACGACGATTATACCCAAAAGGACGGTGTCAGGTCCTCGTTTTTGCCCCAAAGTGCGTGTGAATAGAGCCAGAATCGCAATGGCCGCAAGAAAGCCCACCCCGAACCGCAGTATCTGTATGAGGTGAAAAGAAGGACGGTCGAGGCCGAGACACCATGCGTAAAAAGGATTCCATGCGGCTTGTGTGGAAAGGAGCGGCACCCATGGACCCAGGACTGCATGAGAAGCATGTGCGAAGTCCCAGGTAAGAGAGAAGTAAACGAAGAAGACCGCGACGGGCAGCACCCATCCGACGGCCAGAAATGCGTATGCGAACCGGTGCGTATGTTCAGGTATTGGACGCGCATACCTCTCACAGCAGAGACCCGCACATAGTGCTGCACTAAGTGCCAGGAAGATCTCAGGCTTCGTCAGCAGCACGGCTCCCCAACACAGGCCGCAAACTAAAATCCACGACCGGCGCCGCGTGGCACAGAATTGACACAGACTTGCAATCGCCATTGTCGCAAGCAACAAGCCATGAAACGCCTCATAGGAATAGGGCGAGACAAAGTTGTAGTTTGCCTGTGTTGCGTATTGGCTGAAGGAAAAAATGCAGAGCGTGGTCAGAGCCACCATGACGGCTGTCAATTGATCCGCGGCCTTTTCAAACAGGCGAAAAAGTACACCGACGAATATGGCAAGCAGGCACAGGCTCGTAATAATGATTGCGAAGTAGGAAACCCCGAATATTTCGAAGATGGAGGCGTGAAAGTATTGGCTGATCGGCCCGCCCGGGAGGTAGGCTATGTCGCGGTAGAGGACCTTCCCTTGGGTTAACTGCCAGGGAAGATAGAGCTGCATGCCATAGTCGACAATGATGTCAGGCCATTTGCGCCAGCTCCACGCGGCCATCGCCACGAAAACCGCTGCTACGATTGCAAGTCCGGGCCAGGCACCGAGATGTCGACAGCCTTCTACGAATCCTTTAATTAGCTTGCCGGCTCCTTTCGTCATGTGAATTTGGTCCTGTTTGATGGAAGATCACCGTCCTTTATAAAAGCCATCTATGTTTCCAACTTTATATATATGAGGGGCCGTCAGCTCTCACCCGTTATTGAATGTGCATATTTATAATTTCAATCCCTGATAATATTGATTGTGATTTTATATATCATGAGATCCAGGTATTAAAAAAAGCAGGTCGAGGCGATTCATGTGTGCTCTTCAATGTGCTTTGATATACGATCTTTCTCGGCTTCGAGCAGGCTTATTTGCTGGGCAAGATTCTTCAATTGAATGCTCATCTGAGACACCTTTATTGCGGAATGGAGCGCAATAAAAAAAAGAAACAGGATGCTGAAGATAAACAGCGTCGTTGTTGCCTCTACAGCTCCTATCCAAGACGTCAATTTAACGAGAAAATCGTACCAGAAGACGGGAATGATAACGGCGACTCCAATCAGCAGCCACAACCATGAGAATTCTTCTTTTAGTTTGCGGTTCCTCACCAGGGTTATGATGACCACAAAGATCGTCACACTCATGATAACAGCGAAGATCTCTTGATGGGTTGTCATGATCCGTCTCCTTCTATTGGTTTTCTTTTTTTCTCAAAAGAATCACGAGAATGGATAAAAACATTTTGAAAACATAGTAAGATATCTTCAACAATCCCTGATGCATGTATCTTCCCTCCGGGTTCGGAGCCATTGTCACGGGCAGTTCCGCGATTCTGAAGCCCATCCGGTGGAGAAAGATCATGATGTTCGCATCGGGGTAGTCTACAGGAAAACTGTCTTCGGTAAATTTCTCAAGAACTTTGCGGTTCATGCAGCGATATCCGGAAGTCGGGTCCGTTATGGTTTGGCCGGTTGTAACTTTAATGATGATCCTGAACAGCCTGATTCCCATCAGTTTCAGCAAGCCCACCGGGAAGTAGCTACTTCCCAGAAAACGGCTGCCGATGGCTATGTCGCACTTTTTACTCTCAACCATGGCAAAAAGATCGGGTATATATTGTGGAAGGTGCTGGCCATCGGCATCCATTTGAAGGAGAAAATCATAGCCTTTTTCAAAAGCATATTTATATCCGGTCTGAACCGCGACGCCATACCCTATATTGAAAGGGTGCCGTATCACGAGTGTCCCTGTTTCTTTAACCACTTCCACCGTCCGGTCCCTGGAACCGTCGTCGATGACGATGATACCGGCACGGCTGTGTAGTCTTATGCTTTCAATGACCGCGGCAATCTGCTTTTCTTCATTGAAAGCCGGAACGATGATGCATGCTCTGGCATTCATGGAATTATTTCCTTTTTATAAATAAATTCTCCAGATTGTACATCTCCTTAGGAACAGATTTGCGGGACGGGCCGAAAAGGGACGGCAATGGGTCAGTCAATAGATGCCGGTTTCAGCGCCACGATTCTTTTGACTGCGAACCAGTAAAGAGAAAAAAATTGGTTAGCCAGCCGGAGTTGCAAGCCTCCAATCTCCGGATACCATATACGTCCGCTGAACATCGTAATGATATCCCGATCGTGAACTTTTCGTAACGCTTGTGTTTTTTCCCTTTCGGCTGCGATGTATTGCCAGGTTCTTTTTTTCAGGAAATATTTATAAACGTTCATTTTTCCCTTGAGCCAGCCGTTCTGGAAAGCAAAGAGCAGGAGACCAAACTCCATGACAAAAAAGGCAAATGAAATAAACAGGAGAGTGACCATGTGGTAATTCTTGAGCATTGCCAGGATGCGGTTCCTGTCCAGCCAATAATATTTGCCGGTGTTCCGTGAATATTCATACTTGTGATACACAATCGCACGTTCCGCAAGAACGCATTGCCACCCTGCGAGCCATATCCTCCAGCCCAGATCCTGATCTTCGTTGTACATCCAGAACTCTTCGTCAAAGAGACCGACCTTTTCCAACACCTCTTTTTTATACAAGACCGCTGCACCCGATGGATAACAGATTTTCTTCATGGCTTGTAAAGACACGTCGCGCAGACCTTCTCCATATCCGTCGCAATAGCCGAATCCTAAGAAATGAGACACATTGCCCAAGCTGTTTACCTTGTCTTTTTCAGGCCAAAACATGATTCTGGCTTGCACTGCGCCTATCAGGGAGCTTCTTTCCGCTGTTTCCACCAGTTGAGTGATGCAATCGGGCGCAATGACGGAATCCATGTTGAACAAAATAATGTAATCGAAGGACTCTTGTAGAGCCAACCGCATTGCATCGTTGTTCCCCTTCGCAAATCCGTCATTTTCTTCGTTTCGGACAACCTCGACCTCCGGAGCTGTTTCTTTCAGAAATTCATAGCTTTTATCGGTGGTCTGGTTGTCTGTGATAAAGATCTTTTTTTCTCCTCTCCAGTCTTGCCTCCGGAGGCTTTCGATGCAATCGGGCAGATATTTTACGGCATGATCGAGATAATTGGGGCTGATGATAACGGCGATTTTTTTTGTCATGACCGGTTATCAGATCAGATTGTCCTGGTAACGAGACAGAACACGCCGGACGAGATCAATGCCAGGCCGATCCATTGCAGAGGGGTCAGCCGTTCGTTGAATAACATCCATCCCAGCATTGCCAGTATGATGTAAAACAAGGCCCCAGAAAGCCCTGCAGCGTATCCGAGGTTTGCCTTTGCGAGGACAAAGAGCCAGACAATATAACTGAAAACCTGGATCGTCAGGGCGGCAAGAACATACGGTGATGTGAAGACCCTTGGTAAATAAGACAAATCAACACGGTCGATGCCAAGAGAGATTACGCCTTTTTTCAAAACCAGTTGGCTGAGAACGTTACAGAATGCCACCGTTAAAATCATAAGGGTTGTTTTCATTGATAGAAAGATCCTCTATTCTCGATTTATTATACAGATCTCGTTATGAATAATAGGACTAGGAAAGGGGACCACACTTGATGATGATCTTTTCATCGCAAAGTGTGTTTTCATCCAACTTCAATTTTCCCAATGTTGCGTAGATCGGGGGTCTGTGCCAAAAAAACTTATATATTTTAAGGTGATATTGTCTATCAGGAAGATGATGGCAGGTCAAGTGGATTTCTTTTTATAACGATGAGACGATGTATGAATTGAAAAAGATGGTCGGGTCACGTGCCGATTCTCATTGGTTCTATAATCGCTTGTTGCCTTTTGGCGGGCCTTTCGATATCATCGGCAAAAAGATAATCGTTGTCAATGCATGTGGGGGGCTTTTCCTTGTAAAGTGAAAGCCGAATCTTTTCCTGATTGGCAGGACTTTTTACGACCCGCATGTGAGCAATGCATGATTTGACTTTTCCCCAGTTGATGCTTCATTGCATGAAAAAGAGGGCTCGAATAATCGAATGGTAATTGTAACGAATGAAATCGAGAAAACCGTTGAGTCTCTTCTGATAGAGCTTGAGCAGGCAATCAGTGAATATCTTGCTATCGAGGAAGATATTTATAATAAAGCGAATGTTGTTTTCAAGACGTCAATGTCAAAGGGAAACCAACTGTCGACAGGGTGGCGATATTTCCATATTTTAAAGCAGTATATTTATGAGAAGCTGCAAATACCGCTCCACGAAAGAATACTCCTGGGCGAAATAACTTACTGTTATGGCGCCTTGGTGGAAATTGCCGATGACATTTCGGATGGCCAGTTCGTATGGAGTGTTCCGTTTGATATACCCTTAAAGCATCCTCGCCTTACTCTTGCCACGCAGATGTGGATGACTGCAAAGGTGCTGGAGGATTGTTACAGGGAATACAGGCGGAAAAAGAAGTGGGGCATACGAATCTTCAGTGAAAAAGACATCGGAGAGATGCAGAGGGCAATATTCGATCACTTGTTTAAAATGGGAGCAGAGGTAATTAAGTATGAATTTATAAAGGGTGATATCCTTCCCCCTTCAGAGATTGAAAATGGACTGATCAATGCCGAAGGCGGGTATCATGACCAGATGATAACGGTGATTATGGAATCATTAAGGGTAAGTTCACCGTTTAATATAGCGTCGATGAAGGAAAATTTCCGCCTGTTCGGCGTCGGCATCGAAATGCTGGCGGATGCATCCGATATCATTGAAAATATTGAGGATGGAAGGCACAACTACTTTATATCATTCATTCATCATTGTGGAACCCCCGAGGAAAAGGAGATTCTCAAAAAGGTCCTTCAGGGTGACCCTGAAAAAGGGTTCGATCCATACCATGCCTTTTCTGTAAGTCTCAGGCTGGTTAGAATAAAGGCGTACAAATTAATCTTGAAGGGATTGTGGCCGTACTATTCAAAGTTGGCTAGATTAGAAAAGCAAAGAATAAAAGATTTCGTTCTTTTTTATGAACCGCCGCTTCCTTTTTCAGAGAAACGGCAATCTCTGAAGGTAGAATTTTATCGGCAATTAGAGGAACGTCTCGGAAAATGATTATATTTCATTTCATACATGGATTTTTGCCGGAATCAGTCGGAGGTACGGAGATCTATGTTCATGAATTATCCAAGGCTCAGATTGCTTCGGGACATCGAGTTATAATCATTATGCCCACATTAAATAGGCTTCCCGAATTTGAGATTATTGATGGAATAGAGATATATCGGATTCACGTCGAAAAATATGATCCGAAAAAAATAGCCGAGCCTTATAATCCGCTTGTAGAGGTGTTTGTCCGGAAGCTGCTTGAGGAGATGAAACCGGACATTGCCCATATCCATCACTGGCATAATCTGACCGGTAATATCGCCGCCATATGTCGCCAATATAATTGCCCTTCGGTGGCGACGCTGCAGGACTTCTATGTAAAGTGCCCGAGATTCGACAATCTGAGGGATCAATATGGCTTCTGCCATGATTTCGATTGCGGTGAATGCTTACAGAAAGATTCTTTCGAGTGCGATTCCGTATTAAGAAAAAAAATAATGGAGCAGGAATTAAGAATTATTTCGAAAATTATTGTACCGACATCGTTTGTTAAAGAAAAATTGATAGAACTTTATAATATAGGTCATGTAATTGTTGTACCAAATGGTGTTGGTGAAATTAAGTGCATGAATGAAAAGAGGGAGGTTAAAGACACATTCGTTGTCGGATACTGGGGGGTTGTCAGATATAACAAAGGTGTTCATCTGCTCATCGAGGCGGTGAAAAAGCTTTACAGCAAGGGAATGCGTGGCTTCGAGGTTATCATAATGGGGATTGCTTATGATAAACGTTATGAAGTGATGTTGAAAGAGATGGCCGCAGGATTGCCCGTTTCTTTTTACGGGCCATACGAACGAAAAGATCTTTTTTCCCGGAATATTGATCTGGCGGTTTTCCCATCCATATTTCTCGAGACATACTCTTTTGCCCTTTCTGAAGCTTTCCAGTTGAAGGTGCCCGTATTGGTTCCGCAGTTCGGTGCATTCAAGGAAAGGCTCTCGGGAGGTGGAGTATTCTTCGAAATCGGCAATATCGATGATTTAGCGAACAAACTTGAAACAATCATCACCGACAGAGCTTATTATAATAATTTGTGCACAACGCTTGTTGGCGATCTAACGACTATTAAAGAATATGAACAGACTGTGTATTCGATATATTGTGACGTGATCAATGCCGACGATAAAGATAAGGATGTAGAACTATATTACCTTGATAATCTTGTTAGCATGTACAAGGACCTGAAGAAAAAAGAACTTGTATTGGTGGAAATCCAGTCTGAATTATCGGCAAGCAAGTCGGATATGTTGCAGATCGAAAACGATATTATGCTTAAGCAAGAGCATATCGAAAACTTGGAAAATGATAACAGGCTGAAACAGCAGCATATACAACATCTGGAAAGTGAAATTCAGTTGAAGCAGGAGCATATTCGAAACCTTGAGAAAGACAATTTATTAAAACAGAAACACATTGGAAACATCGAGAACGATAATCGATTAAAACAGGAGCACATCGAAAGCGTTGAAGAAGATAACAGGCTAAAAGGTCAACACATACAATACTTAGAAAGTGATAATCAGTTGAAACAGAAGCATATTGACAGCTATGAGAAGACCTTAAGTGAAATTTATAATTCAAAGACGTGGAAACTGAAGAAAATAATCGACAAAATTCTATGATTGCGCCTGATCAATAGTTACGGTTGAGTAATGTATCCGCAAGTTGATTAAGGGCGGCACGGGCGGGGCCTTCAGGACGAGCGGCCTCGAGGCAGGAAACGGCGCTTCGGGAATAGGCGGCTGCTTTTTCAGTGGAAAACTTGCGAGCGCCGGTCTGATTGAGTAGAATCACAACCTTACGAATAAAGTCATCGTCTTTTTCGTTCTTTCTATATAGTTCGCGAAGCTCGATGCTTTTCTCCAGCCCGTAAAGAATGGGGAGGGTTTTCTTGCCGGATACAATGTCCGTTGATACAGGTTTTCCCGTGAAGGATTCATCACCCCAGATACCAAGAATATCGTCAATAATCTGATAGGCCAGTCCGAAGTTCAAACCAAACTGCCGGTAGAGGTCAACCGTATCATCGTCCGCCCCGGCAATGATTGCCCCGAGTTCGGCACATAGTGACGGGAGGACTGCCGTCTTCATTGTAATCATTTCCATGTAGTCATCTACGCTTATCATCTCCTGACGTTCAAAACAGAGGTCGGCATGCTGGCCTTTTGCCAGGCTGACGCCGGTTTCATCGAACCTGCGAATTGCGCGCAGAACGCGCTCTGCCGGAAGACCGCGTTCAGCCAGCCGCATCAGGGCGATGTGAGCGAGAGCGAAGATGGCATCCCCGGTGTTGATGGCCTGTGCAATGCCCCAGATTTTCCAAAGTGTATCGCGCCCGCGGCGCGTGGGGTTGGTGTCTTCTATGTCATCGTGGATCAGGGTAAAGTTGTGGAGCAGTTCCACCGCCGCCGCGGCAGGGACGGCCTGCTTCCAGTCGCCACCCGAAGCCTGGCACACCAGCATGAGGAGCATAGGGCGAATTCGCTTGCCGGTGTTGACGTTTGTAATGCCCAAGTCAGGGGCGCGCCATCCCATATGATAATGGATCATGCCGTGGAGACAATCCGGCATTTCACCATCTGCCTTTAGAATCGTCCGCATTTCATTGTTCAGGGCGGCTCTCATGCTTTCGCTTTGTGAATGGAATTCTTCCATTATTCTCTCTCTTTATTATGAATTGGATGATCCGGTGACCCGCCGCCGATCATTTCATTCTATGTTTTTATCGTTTCATAATAATGTTGAAGTGCTTCAAGGCAAAAAGCGGTACTGACGGATCGTGATCCATAATTAGGTGTGGGTATATCTTTCACATTCGGCCAGACAATGCGTTCATTTTTCCAACCACCGTCAGATTGTACGTGTTCCAATAATAAAGAAATTCTGTTTTCCACGTGACGGCTTTCTAAATCAAAGCGAATTATCGATGTTATTGACATGGCCATTTCCAGGTTGCTTAACAACCCGTGATGATATTTCTCTGGTGAAAGCAAATAATCTGTTATTATCGGAAGAGATTTGTTTAATCTTGAGGCGCCGACTTTATGAGCCCTTGATAGGAAATATAAAAACGCCATCGGAGAAGGGTAATAACTGGACCCATTCAGGTATTTTCCTGAACTGATTATATTATTGAGAAAATCTTCAACTTCAGGCAATTGAAGACCGGACATGGTAAAAAGTGATAGTACATTGGCATTTACAGCTTCGTTAATATCATTCTCGAAATTATTTAAAAGTAGCTCTTCGTCTGTTTTTGTTGCTGCATACGAATAATCGTCCATTTCAAGTAACATCCTTCGAAGAGCTATCATACTGTTCAAGGGTCTTTTCTCAGGAGGTGTATCAGGCCACCAGAGTTCGATCATATATGTCTTGAACAATCCGTCGGTGTTTTTGTATTCTGAGAGGAAATCTAATAAAGAAGAAGGTGTTTTTTCCCCCATCCCCTCATAAAACATAAGTGCATAGGCTGTATCATCGAGATCCGGAGGCCATGCCAGATGTGCGGCAGGGTCTCGATCTTTTGGACCATGCCAGCGCCATACTCCGGGCTCCTCTTTCTGTGATTCAAGAAAACCCAGAGCCCTGTTCAGCATGCCTAAGACGTTATTTCTATGTTTCAGACAAAGAAGGCAATTCCCGACCAGGCTTGTTCCAAATACAATTTGATCATAAAGCCAGTCTTCATCTTTTATTTCTTCCATTGGACTGAAAAAAAACTTATTTGATACGAAGAATTTAAATTCGCCGGACTCGAGTTGTTCTTTTGAGAGAAACTGAATACCATTTTCAATGGCTGCTTCAATTTCGCGTTTTCGGCTGCGCATGGAAAGAAATTCCCTTTTTGAATGCGATCTGAATATACGGGAAAAAATGGGGCCAAGGAGACGCATGTTTATTCCTCAAGAAATTTCGAGTGCCGTAATGTTTGATATTGCATTCCGTTGAAGATTTAGATCCTTATCTTACAGCGGACTCCGTCATAACACCGGACGAAAAACGGTTCTGCAAGATGCCCGACTGCACATCTCCTGAAAGGTTATCAACAACGGCTGTGCCGGCCCCTTTGATGAAACGATGCCTCTGTAACTTTCCGGATTAAAACATAATAATATCATCCAATACCGTATAGACCTTATAGCACGATTAACTTAAAAAAACTTTACATTTCTCCGGTAGTGAAAGTATAGTGCCCAATAATGTGACATCGGGCTGCTTTGACAAGGTTTTGACGATGTCGTTGCAATGGAAAGTCACGCATAGATTTCATCAGAAATTATCTTTTATCCTATTGGGTTAACCGGGCAAAGAAAATGAAAATTATTTACATCATTCACCAGTTTTATCCGATGCATTATACGGGGACGGAGAAATTTCTGCTGAATCTGTCATCATCAATCCAGCGCAATGGTCACAGCGTCAAAGTAATAACATACAGCTTTTATGAAGATTCTTTTTATTCAAAATCGAAAGGGAATATCCTGTTACATGAATTTCTTTATAAAGGGATTCCTGTTATTGCATACAAATACAAGCAAATGCCGCCGGATATGGATTATGCACTTGAAAGTAATGACTTGACCGAGATTGCCGATGATATTCTTCAAGCAGAGAAACCCGATCTGCTGCACGTCGCCCATCCTGTGCGGACCGCGGAATTCATGAATGCAGCTATTCGTGCCTGTATTCCCTACGTTTTTACGCTTACGGATTTCTGGATGCTTTGCCCCAAGTCCATTCTCTTCACGTCGCAAGGAAGTCTTTGCAGTGGGCCGTTGAGGGGGGATGCATGTCGCGCAGACTGTCCGGAATACTCTTATGAGTCAATTGTTCACCGCCTTGAGAAATCAAGCCGTCTTCTGTCCGCCGCCCATTGCGTGATCGCCCCGTCCCGTTTTCTCGGAGGAATCTTCCAGAAAGAATTTCCGGACATCAACCTGCGATATATCCCCTATGGTATTGATTATACGTGGATAAAAAGGAATTCAAAGCGCTATGGTACCGATGCCGCCCGACTGAATTTTACCTATGCAGGCCAATTGGCTTACCATAAAGGAGTTCATGTATTGATCGAGGCGTTCAAAAGAATATCGTCGGGAAACGTTACACTGAACCTTTACGGGTCCGGGCCTTCCGACCATGAACATTATTTGAAGAAAATATCCGCAAATGATCCACGAATCGTTTTTAAAGGTGTGTATTCGGAAAACCAGGTCGGTGAAATAATGAAGGATGTTGATGTTATCACCATCCCATCGAACTGGCATGAGAACAACACCATTGTCATGAGGGAGGCATTGGCGTGCAACGTTCCTGTTGTTGTATCCAGTGCAGGAGGAATGACGGAGGTAATCAGGGACGGTGAAAACGGCTTCATTTTCAACATGGGCGATACCGACCATTTGTACCAGGTATTGAGCAAAATTATTGAAGAGCCGTTTATATTGAACAAAATTAAAAGCAGCCCAAAGGCCTTGTTGACTGCCGAACAGGAAGCATTCGCCTATCTGCAGGAATACCAGTCAACCGCGATTCATCATGGTAAGTTAGCAAGTGCAGCCACTGGAAAATCTGTCTATTTGCCGGAAGGAGAGGAAACCCTGACCGCACCGAAGGCATTTGGCAGCACTTTTAATGGAAGACTGTTCCCGGATGGATCGAAG
The DNA here is from genome assembly GCA_013177825.1 of Syntrophaceae bacterium. Lineage (NCBI taxonomy): Bacteria > Pseudomonadati > Thermodesulfobacteriota > Syntrophia > Syntrophales > Syntrophaceae > Syntrophaceae bacterium. Next base: position 357,558 of record JABLXX010000005.1, on the reverse strand, counting down.
AGAAAGTTGATTTTAAACGCACTATTGAATTATCGACTCTCGATGGCGAAACTGAAATATCATTTCGATCAGAGTGGAATAGGAGGTGCGATGGGGGCGATTCGAATCGCCTTGAACGGCGGATCGGTCAGCACGAGCCACGTTCCTTTCCTTGTAAAAACCCCTTCTCTTAATGTTTCTCCACTGTTAGACGATGAATGCATTCTGGATGAAAAACCGGGGATCTCCGTTCTCATTCCGACCTTCAACGAGGCCGGGAATCTGCTAAGGCTTCTGTCTGCGATTAGAAATCAGAAAGGATTCAAGAATATCGAAATTGTTGTCGTGGATTCGGGGAGCACAGACGATACGGTCAAGCTGGCAAAGGAGTTTGATGCCAGGATTGTCGAAATAAAGCCTGATGAATTCACATATTCATACGCTCGAAACCTGGGTGCCGAATCCGCTTCTCATGATGTTGTTTTATTCACATCCGCAGATGCGCTACCCTCTTCGGATCTCTGGCTTTACAGCATGTGTGCCGCAATTGACAAGGATGGCGTGACTGCAGTCAGTTGTCTGGAGATTCCCCGAAGTGATGCAGATCTCTTCATTCGCGTTGTTCTATATTTGCACGAAAAGCACATTCTAAAAACGAACAACGAGGATAAAACCTATTCGATGCCGGATGAGCGCGATCCAGCCTCACTTCGTCGCCATGCCCAACTTACCAGTGTGGCCCTGCTCATAGGAAGGGAGGATTTCCTCAAATATAGATTCAGGCATATTTATGCGGAAGATCTGGATCTTGGGGTCCGCCTGCTGGCTGATGGCAGGAAGATCGCTCTGCTGGCTTCGAACCCGGTTATTCATTCTCACAACCGTCCACCTTATTTTCATTTGAAGAGATCATATGTCGATACGCTTGTAATTGCGGATATTCTCGGAGAAGAGCTTGAATCTGGCGTGATCCATTACAATGAACTCGTTGGAGATATCGTCGCAGGATATCAAACAATTTCTTCTCTCTGCATGGATGATATCTTTTCCGGCAGGGAATGCATTCCTGTTTCTGAATTGGAGGCAATTGCCGATCAAATTAAGAAGGAGAGCCAGACAAAGCCTCTTGAACGCTATTTATTCATCCGTAATGAATATACCGACCCACAATTCGATTCTTTCCTGGAGCGGATCTTTGAGCAATACAATAATGATCCCGACCGCTATCAATCGAGAGGCCTTATCCTGAATGGTCCAAGAGGTGTAACCTATTTCCTGAAAACAGCAATGGAGTATCTCAAGATTACAAATGATCAGGTAGACCTTTTCCTGATGAATGATTTTATTGCTATGGTATATAAATCTTTTGCCCAGTGCGTAGGAATATATGCGGCGTTATGTTCAGTGAATGATGAATCAGGAAACCAATCTTTTCTCGAGTGGATGAAAGATGAATTAATGGATAGAAGAATCATATGGGAGAAAAAGACTTAATTTTTCAAAATGATTCAATACCATTGTACGTCCTGAAAAAGATATTGATTCCCTTGGTATCCTTGTTTTGAAAATACATCGTCGCTGATAGACATCACAAAGTAACCATGGAGTTTAGGACAATTCATTATTTATAAATAAGTATAATAATTTGTTGGGCGTTGAATGCCAACACCATGCCAATATTTTTATGTTATCATGGATTAAATAAATATATTTATTGGGGAACATTATGATGCTGGCAGGGATGCAACCCTATTTTTTCCCATATCTCGGATATTTTGCACTCATTAAGCTAAGTGATCTATTTATTATAGCGGACTCTTTTCAGTATATTGAAAGGGGGTGGATTGATAGAAATAGAATTTTGAAGCCAGGAGACGGTTGGCAATATATTAGGGTGCCATTGGTTAAGCATTCCCACAAAATAATGATTAAAGATGTAGAAATTCGGGTAGATGAACCCTGGAGAGATCGAATCTATCGCCAACTGGAACATTACAAAAGAATCGCACCATATTATAAGCAAGTAATCTCGTTTCTGCATGTTGCCTTGTCCCTCAATACAGACAATATTTCCATTCTAAATACTCACTTACTAGACGAAACATGCAGATATATTGATATTCCATTTAACAGTAAATGGTTTTCTGAACTCGATTTAGACATAGCTGATGCAATGAAAGCTGACGAATGGGCTCTTAATACCTGTAAAGCGCTTGGATACAGTACATATATTAATCCTCCTGGTGGCGAAAGCTTTTATGATAAATCAAAATATGATAAATCTCATATTGATTTACGTTTTCTAAAAGTCAATTTAAAAAACTATCACCAAGGGAGGAGCATCTTTGAAGAGGCCCTTTCAATAATAGATGTAATGATGTTCAATACGCCGTCTGAAATCAGGGCAATGCTTGATGACTATCAACTTCTGTAAAGGTTGATCTTCTATAAGAAATGTCTAACCGGAAAAGAACATTCTTCTATATTATTGCGATATTATTTATTCCAGTCCTGACATTTTTGTTGGTCGAGGGTATCCTTTATATTCTTGATTATGGTAAAAGGCCGGCCCTTTTTATACCGGCTGTGGTAGACAATGTGGCTGAAAAATACATGATGGTTAATCCCAAGGTAGCAGAACGCTACTTTCCCAAATATCCATATGTTCCGACACCACCCAATGGATATTTTTTATCAAACAAGCCTAAGAATGGATGTCGGATTGTAATCATGGGAGGGTCCACTGCAGCAGGATGGCCTCATCCTGAAAATATGATATTTTCTAAAATTCTAGAAAAAAGGTTATCAGATACGTTTCCCCAAAAAGTGATCGAAATAATCAATACAGCGATTGGTGCAGTTAACACATACACTCTTTTAGATATTATCGATGAGGTGCTGGAGCAAAAACCCGATGTCTTGTTGATCTACGCAGGGCATAATGAATTCTATGGGGCTCTTGGTCAAGGATCATCAATTTCATTTGGGAAGTCTCGTTGGATTGTGAATATGTATCTGAAGCTTCAAAAATTGCGAGTGTTCTATTTGCTGAGGGATATTATATTGTATGTAAAAACATGGGTGAGCCGGGAACTACCGAGAGATGGAGCTGATCAGTATAATTTCATGAATGTTGTCGTAGGACAAAAAGTCATTCCATTAAATAGTTCTACTTATTCTGATGGTTGCAATCAATTTCGTGAGAATATGAAAGATATATTGCAAAAAGCAAAAAATGCAGGTGTTCCTGTTATGATTAGCGAATTAGTCAGTAATGTCAGAGATCTTTCGCCATTTGTGTCGCTAAGCACACCTAATAACCCGCCTGCAAGTTTAGTATATTCCGAAGCGCAGAAATTGGAAAGAGAAAATAGGATTCAAGAAGCCCGCGACGCATATTACAAGGCTAAAGACCTTGATGTGTTGCGCTTTAGAGGACCCGAGGAATTTAATCTGATTATTAGGCAAGTTGCTGAAGAATATAATGCCATATTTGTTCCAATGAAGCAATACTTCGAGAATGCATCCCCGAATCAGTTGATTGGGGAAACGCTAATGTTAGAACACGTGCATCCAAATGAGAGCGGGCAATTTATGATGAGTGATGCATTTTATAAAGCAATGTATTTGCATAGAATTATAGAGGATCAGTGGAATAAAGACTTGGTTTTGTCGGATGCACATTATAGAGAGACTTGGGATAATACAGAATTAGATCGCGATTTAGTGGCACTTAGAGTAATGGAGTTAAAAGATCGCTGGCCGTTTAGGCGGGACATTATGGCAAACAGTGCGAAGAAGTACCGCGTTTCCGATTCAGTGGCCGGTAATTGGGCTATGAGTGTATTTTATAATGAGATATCCTTTCAAGATGCACATCGCAAGCTGGCTGAATATTACGTATCTCAGGGGAAGTATGCCTTGGCTGCCAAAGAGTATAAAGCAATTATTACAGCTGAGCCGCTCAATATGAAAGTGTATCTTGATGCCGCTGCAGTTTTCTTGGAGGGGGGACAAGATGGAATTGCGGAGCAATTCCTGATTCCTATGATAAAATTGTGTAGCAGTGAGTTCGCAAACAGGGCAATAAACGATCTTTTCATTTCGAAAGGGAAAATATATGATGCTATAAAGCATCTTGAGAAGGCAATAATATACCACCCTGAAGAATATGTATTGATGATAAGTCTCACAAAATTATATATTTATAGCGGACAAAAGGATAAAGCAATGAAGCAAATGGTAATACTACAAAAATCATATCCTGATTGAATAGATATAGTTGATTTAAGAAGGCTACTTGGAAGTATATCTGAATATTTGTATTACAAGGAGAAATGAATGGTATGGAAATAGATGATAATCATGTCGATTATTGGATCCATTTCTGGAATAATAATCCTATTATCGAGAATGAGAATTTGCAAAAGCAAATCGGTAGAACGATCAATAAAGTTCCCGTAGATCAAAATGTATGGGAAAAGACGGTCGAAGATATAAAAAGGATAATTGATTTAGATGCTCACGATAATATCATTGACCTATGCTCCGGCAATGGTTTGCTTTCAGTTCCGTTAGCACAGAGATGTAAACAGGTTATCGCTGTTGATATTTCAAAGAAATTATTGGACAGGATCGACACAAATAAATATAAAAATATTGTGAAAATCGAAGGTGATTTAAGAAACATTAAATTCGAGAATGATTCCTATACAAAGGCTATTTTATATTTTGCATTGCAGCACTTCAGTGAACGAGAGTCCATTTTAATTGTCAAGTCTGTTTATAATTGGCTTAGGCCAGGGGGATTGTTCTTTATTGGTGATATATTGGATATAGATAAGAAGTTTGTTTTCTATAGAACAAAAAAATGGCAAAAAGAGTATTTCAATTCGATAATTACAAGGAGGTCTATTGGCACGTGGTTTAAAAGAGATTATTTTGAGAAACTGGCCTCGTTTATTGGGTTTAAGAAATGCCAGATACTTGATCAACCGCCATTTCAAATAAATTCTCATTACAGATTCGATGTTATTATGGAGAAATGAATTTATATATAATACTATATCTTCTCATCGCAAAAAAATGAACCGAAACAATAGAATCAAGTGAATATAAACAAACGAATAACTGTATTATCAATCATATTCATCCTTTCCGGGTTTACTGCTCTTATATATCAAATGGTATGGCAACGCTTGCTGACTGTCTATTACGGCGTTGGGGCCGTCTCAATCACCCTTATTATAAGTATTTACATGGCCGGGCTAGGGTTGGGTGCTTTATGGGGTGGACAAATATCCGAGCGGATAAAAAGACGATTGGAGTTGTATTGTCTCGTTGAGCTTATACTTGGTGTTTTTGGTATTGCAAGTCCATATCTGCTCGATGCATTGGGAAAAAGTACAGCGGGAAGTCCATATCCGCTTACTTGCATTTATCTATCGTTATATTTACTGTTTCCTACCATTCTAATGGGTTCAACCCTGCCGCTTCTTACAAAGATATTTAATCAATACATAAATGATTATTTTCAGACTGTAAGCTATCTGTATTTTATTAATACGCTAGGTGCGGCTCTGGGGGCGGTCTTTACTAGTTATTTCTTGATATCATTCTGGGGGCTGGATACAGCTGTATATTTTGCAGCAGCTCTTAACATCTTCATGGCAGCTTGTATTTATATTGCAAAGAGTGCGAGTGTCGGGACGATTCAAGAAACGTCAGGCATATTAAGAACAAAGGCTGGGGAAAAGGTTTCATCTTGGGGTAAGAAGGCATACTTGTGGGTCTTTCTCACGGGGTTTATGGCCATTGGCTATGAACTGATCTGGATTCGAATAACAAGCTTCCTGGTGAAGGACTCTCCCTATGCGTTCAGCAGCGCTTTATCCGTTTATCTTCTTGGTATTGCGCTTGGAAGCTATTTCATGAGCCTGTATCTTCGGAAGAATCCGATAGTTGATCAGGGTAGATTGTTTTTTAAGCTGCAATTCCTGATTGGTGTTACTGTATCGATTATCTTCATCGGTTATTATTATGCGACGAAGATGACTCTGGTGAGCGAATTGACGAGACTGTCGTTTCAGACAGAAGTTCATCCACCATGGATGAATCATCTGTTTACTGTAATTCCCCCATCCATCGCATTACCTGATAGTCTATTCCTTCAGTGTGATATTTTCTTATGGCCTCTATTTTTCGAATTTATTCCAACGCTATTTATGGGGGCAACGTTTCCATTACTTGCTTCGTTATCATTATGGAAAAAGGATAATGAAGGGCGCAGCATTGGAAACGTATATTTCTTCAACATTGCAGGTAATGTGGCAGGCGGCATCATAACAGGTTTTGTGCTGTTTCCTGTTCTGGGAACAGAAATTACACTTCTCGGATTTTGTACAATTGGAATACTGCTCGGTTATTTATCATTGAGGCGTAATGCCATCAGGCTGATGGTTCTCTCAAAAAGGGTTCTTGTTGCCCTGATCATAATTATCGTATTGCTGATTTTTCCAAAACAGGGACAATTGTATTCATCAATGTATTTCCCGCAAGGAAAGGACATGGATTTATTTTTTGAAGAAGGAGTTGAAGGAGTAGTCGGAACTTTTAAAAAAGGAGAATATATAGAGAATTATATTCATGGTGTTGCTCATGGCGGCCGCTTCCCCGGCAATGTCTTTTATTATCAGGCTATAGAAGCTGCCAGGCACGCACGGAGAGTCCATAATGTACTAATCATCGGATATGGTACGGGATCCACAACAGAGGCTATTCTAAAACTAGGTGAAGTCAAAAAAGTAACCATAGTTGAAATTAACGAAACGCTTATTAAGAATTTACGCAAAATATCTATATTTAATCAAATGTTAATGGATCCCCGACTTCATTTAGTTATTGATGACGGCCGAAGATACTTGTTGCGATCCAAGGAAAAGTATGATCTCATTATTGCGGATCCCTTATTGGTAACAACTGTTTACAGTAATAATCTTCATTCGAAGCAGTTCTTTGAAGTTGTAAAAAATCATCTATCCTCATATGGAGTGTTTAGTATGTGGGCAAATGAGCGAGAAATTATTTCAAGAACCATTGCCTCTGTATTCGCTCCTGTGAAGGTTCATTCATCATTGTTTTTTGCGGCAACTGAGCCATTTTATTCCGATGGCCAACGATTGGAGGAGCTAAGTATTGCGCTTTGGCCTGATAAGCCTGATCGTTTTTATGAACTTCAAGCTGAGGAAGCCTTTCGCTATTTATTTGCGACTCAGAAAATCAACAAAGATTTGCGGAGTATAAACAGTGATTGGAAGCCGAACGTTGAGTATTTCCTAGGATTAAGAAGAAAATACGAGTCCATTTCGAGAGATGTTGTTTGGAGGGAACGATTAGAAGAAAAAACAAACTATTAACTGGTCGATCGTCGTTTCAGAAAGTATGAACAGAAAGATGAAACTATCCTGTAATGATCTCGGCATATTCGGCGGTAAACCATCATTTATCGAACATCAGCACGTCGGTCGCCCCAATATCGGGAATCGGGAGCGCTTCCTCGAATTGATCAACGACATGCTGGACCGGAGATGGCTCACCAATCAAGGTGCTTATGTGCAGGAGTTTGAGCGGAGAATTGCCTCGATGCTCGGAATAAAGCATTGCGTTGCCATGTGTAATGGAACCATTGCTCTGGAAATAGCAATCCGCGCGTTGGAGTTGAAGGGGGAGGTGATCGTGCCGTCGTTTACCTTCATTGCCACGGCACACTCCCTTCAGTGGCAGGAGATCACGCCTGTTTTCTGCGACATCGATCCTGCCACCCATCACCTGGATCCAACGCATATAGAGAAGATGATTACTCCGAGAACGACCGGGATTCTTGGCGTTCACACGTGGGGAAGACCCTGCGATATAGAGGCCTTGTCGGAGATTGCGGAAAGAAACAAGCTGAAGCTCCTGTTTGACGCGGCTCACGCTTTTGCCTGTTCGCATCGGGGAAGGATGATCGGCAATTTCGGGAACGCCGAGGTCTTCAGCTTTCATGCGACGAAGTTCTTCAACACCATGGAGGGCGGGGCGGTTGTCACGAATGATGACGCCTTGGCAGGCAAGATGCGCCTGATGAAGAACTTCGGATTTGACGGGCTGGACAGCGTTATCTACATCGGCACGAACGGCAAGATGAGCGAGGCCTCGGCGGCCATGGGTCTGGCGAACCTGGCGAACCTTGAGGAATTTATCGCTGCCAACAGGAGAAATTATGAATGCTACCGGTCATGGCTCGATGGAATCCCCGGGATATCCCTGCTCGAATATGACGAGGGAGAAAAGCGGAATTACCATTACATCATTCTGGAAGTGGACGAGGAAGAAGCCGGATTGAGCCGGGATGAACTGCAGAACGTCCTGTGGGCCGAGAACATCCTGGCCAGGCGATACTTCTACCCGGGATGCCACAGGATGGAACCGTATCGTTCCTGTTTCCCTCATGCCCGTCTGCTGTTGAAGGAAACGGAGAGGATCTGCAAGAGGGTTCTCGTGCTGCCGACAGGGTCATCCATCGACCCGGAGAGCATAAAGACGATTTGCAACATTATCCGGTTGGCAGTAGCTCATGGGAAAGATATCAGGAAGAACATGAATCCGGATGAGACAGGGTGATAATGCGGATGTCCATGATCCCCAAAAGTCTGCGGAAAGCAACAGAGTTTATAATCCATCGATGCCCAAAAGATCATCTGAAGTGGGGCAATCTGCGTCGCCTCAATCCTGTAAGCCGTGTTTTCGGTTATGATCGAGGAAAGCCGATAGACCGATATTACATAGAATCGTTTCTGAAACGCCATAGCGATGATATCAAGGGGCGGGTGCTGGAGATAGGTGACCCTGGGTACACGCGCGAATTTGGAGGAAGCAAAGTTGAGAGAGCGGATGTGCTTCATGCGATTGAAGGGAATCCGGAGGCGACAATCGTCGGTGATCTGAGCACCGGCAAGGGCATCCCCAGAAGTGCATTCGATTGCATGATATTAACGCAAACTCTGCTATGTATCTATGAAGTCCGGGAGGCAGTTGCCAATGTGTATTCGGCACTCAAACCGGGCGGCGTTCTTTTGGCTACATTCCCGGGTATCAGCCAGATCAGCCGTTATGACATGGACCGCTGGGGAGATTACTGGCGCTTTACAACATTGTCCGCCCAAAAAATGTTCGGCAATGTTTTCCCGCCGGAGATGATCGAGGTTAAGGCACACGGGAATGTACTCGTGGCTGTCTCTTTCCTTCATGGATTGGCGACGGAAGAACTCACCAGCAATGAACTGGACTTTCACGACCCGGATTACGAGGTCCTGATTACCGTCAGGGCTGTAAAGCCCGAGGAATAGGACAAAGATACGTGCATTTGATCAAAGCGCTATCAAGTTATACAAGGCGTCAGTTTCGCGATACCAAGTGGAGGGCTGTGATATTGCTTTACCACAGGGTGACGGAACTGAGTACGGATCCTCAGTTGCTGAGCGTTACGCGGGATAATTTTGCTCGACATCTTCAAGTGATGAAGAAACACGGAAAGGTGGTTTCCCTTCGTCGGATTGCTGATGCGATTCCCTCCTGCAGTCTTCCGGCCAGGTCGATCGCCATAACATTCGATGACGGATACTCGGACAATCTCCACAATGCGCTGCCTTTGCTCGAACAAAGCCACTGTCCTGCTACGTTTTTTATTTCGACAGGTTACGTCGACAGGGGACGAGAATTCTGGTGGGACGAATTGGACCGGGTGCTGCTTCAGCCCGGGTTGCTTCCGCGGACCCTTGATTTGAAAATAGATGGAAGCAGCTATTCTTGGACCTTAAATGATGCAACATATTATAATGAAAGCGATTATCAGCAAAACCGTCTCTGGAATGTACTTGAAAGCGATGCTCCAACCAGCCGCCAGCATATTTACAGATCGATTTGCCAGTTGATTCAACCTTTAGGTGATGCGGAACGTCAAGGAATAATTAATGAATTCTTAAAATGGGCGGGTGCTGAACCAATATGCAGGCCAACACACGGCATCCTTTCAGAGAAAGAGATAAAGAGACTGTCGGAATCTCGTCTTGCGGAAATAGGGTCCCATACGATGTCACACCCCGTCCTTTCGAAACTGAATCTGGACATGCAGCGGGTGGATATCGGAGAAAACAAGGCTCAACTGGAGAAGATCATTGGGAGACCGGTGAATAGTTTCTCATATCCTTTTGGTACGGAAACCGATTACACGGATGATACCGTGTCGCTTGTCAGGCAGGCAGGATTTCAATGCGCCTGTTCAAATTTCCCCGGAGTCGTCTCCAGAGACAGCGATTCCTTTCAGTTGCCCCGTTGCCTGATACGGAATTGGTCGGATGAAGAATTTGAACATCGACTGGAAGAATTCTTCAATGGCTGACAGGCCAATGCATGTTCTTCAAGTCAGTACGCGGGATATAGGCGGTGGCGCCGAGAGGATTGCGTTTAATCTTTTTCAGGCCTACAGAGCGAAAGGGCATTTTTCAAAACTGGCGGTTGGTTTCAGGCACAGCGATGATGAGGATGTCTTCTCGGTTCCCAATGATGATTATCGAGACGCCGATCCGCCCCTGAGATACATGTCCGGCAATATGCTTCTGAAGGGGCTCGGATTTCTTCAAAGCATTGTCAAAAAAAAACGCCATTCGATCAGGCAAAAAAAAATACAAAAGGGATATGAAGATTTTGAGTATCCGGGTACCAGGCAACTGCTTGATCATAAAGCGATAAATCCAGATATTGTTCATTGCCATAATCTTCATGGCGGCTACTTTGACCTGAGGCTGATTCCATGGATAAGCAAACAGGTTCCATTACTTCTCACGCTTCATGACGCCTGGCTATTAAGTGGGCACTGTGCTCATTCTTTTGACTGCGAGCGCTGGCAGACCGGCTGTGGAAAATGTCCTGACCTGACGATATACCCGGCCATCAGAAGCGATGCTACAACATACAACTGGCGAAGAAAAAGAAAGATATATTCAAGAAGTAGATTCTATGTTGTTGTTCCGTCCCAATGGCTGATGAACAAAGTTATGGAATCGATGCTGGCGCAGTCGATTGTTCTTGCCAGGGTGATTCCAAATGGTGTGGACCTTTCCGTATTCAAGACCGCCGATCAAGAGAAGGTTCGCATTGCATTGGGGCTTCCGCGGGAAGCGGTCGTTCTGCTTTTCGTAGCCAACGGCATCCAGAACAATGTCTTTAAGGATTATCTGACAATGAGGAAGGCAGTGGCTTTGGTTGCCGCGAGAAAGCACGATCACAAATTAATATTTCTTGCACTTGGAGCTGATGCACCAGCGGAAAAGATTGATGAGGCAGAGGTGCAATTTATCCCATATCAAAAAGATCCAGCAGTTGTTGCCCAATACCACCAAGCGGCGGATATCTACATCCATGCATCAAATGCTGAGGTTTGGGGGTTGACGATAACGGAAGCCCTTGCATGCGGAACGCCCGTCGTGGTGACCTCGGTTGGCGGCATTCCAGAACAGGTAAATGATGGAGTGACAGGCTTTCTGACACCTCCGGGTGATCCGGAAATGATGGCCTTCCGTATTCAGCAATTGATTGACGATGTGTCATTGAGGGAAACCATGGGGCGGAGTGCTGCTGCAGATGCGAAAAGCAGATTTAATATCGATAGGATGGCCGACGAGTATCTTAATTGGTATCGTGAAATCTTAAAATAATAATATCGATGAAAAATTTTGCACCGATAGTAATACCGACTCTCAATAGATTTCTACACCTGAAAAATTGCATTGATTCACTCTCCGCATGTGTCTTTGCTGATAAAACAGATTTATACATTGCACTTGATTATCCCTTTCAGGAAGATCAACTTGAAGGGTATGTGAAAATTAACGATTATATTCATTATATACATGGATTCAATTCTGTGAATATCATAAAAAGAAATAAGAACTATGGGCCTTCAAAAAATGTGTCTGATGCGGCATCACAAATATTTGAACATCACGATAGATTGATCGTATCGGAAGATGACAATATATTCTCGAGTGATTTTCTCAGGTTTGTCAATCTTGGTCTTGAAGTATATAAGGATCGAGAAGATATTTTAACGGTTAATGGCCATACCGATCCTATCGATATTCCGGATATTTATAAGAAAGACGTATATGCATGGCTTGGTTTCTGTGCCTGGGGAAATGGGATCTGGAAAGAAAAGTGGAATAAAATCAATTTTTCAGAAGATTATGCTTTTGGTATCATAAGAAAGTTTCTTTTTAATCTTACCTCGGTACTGAAGCTGAACAGAATAGCAAATCATTATGTTCCTGCTTTGATTCATGTTATCGAACAAAATTGTTTATATGAAGATGTTTATATCTGTCTTTACCAGTTTACCCATAACATGTATTCTATTTTCCCGGCAGTGAGTCGCGTCAGAAATATGGGACATGATGGAAGCGGCCTTAATTGTGGCACACTGGAGAATGACATTTATAAGGGGCAGGAAATCTATACGGGAACGGGCATGTATAAAATGCCTGCCGATATAAAACCAGACAGGTTAACAAGCTATCTCTTAAGGGAACATTGGAAAACGGACTGTAAAACACAAATAAAAATGTTTAAGAAATTATTATTAATGAGGGCTGCATTATGAAATCTGTGGAGATATGCAAAAGAATAATGAATTGACTATCTGTTCAAACGTGAGTGCTATGAAAAATATACCTAAAATCAGCGTTGTCACGCCTTCCTTCAACCAGGGCCGTTTTCTCGAAAAAACCATCCTTTCCGTACTTGAGCAGGATTATCCAAATATTGAATATATCGTCATTGACGGCGGCAGCTCCGACGGCAGCGTTGAGATCATCAAAAAGTATGAAAAACAGTTGGCTTACTGGATCAGCGAGCCGGATCGAGGGCAGAGCCATGCCATCAACAAGGGATTTGAGCGGGCGACCGGGGATATCTTTGGCTGGCTGAACTCGGATGACTGGTATCATCCAGGGGCACTGAAGGCCGTTGTAGAGGGGTTCGCTGCCCATCCGGAAGCCGGAGCGCTGGTGGGTGGGGGGGATTATGTGGGTGAAAATGGTCAGTTATTAACAACGACTGTTAGAAAGAAAGTAGATCTTGAATCCATATCCGGCTGGTACAATCATTATTTCTGGCAACCCTCCTGTTTTTTCAGGAGAGAGGTCTGGAATTCATGCGGGCCATTGGATGAATCGCTGACTCTGGCGATGGATCTGGATCTGTGGCTCAAGATTGCAAAAAGATATACGTTTGCCACAACGGAAACAATTCTTTCGACGACTTTGAGGCACGAAAACGCCAAGACGTCCGCATGGATGCACGAATCCGATATCACAACCCTGAGATTGGTTTTAAAGCACGGAGGTGCAGCCGGAGCGTCCAATATCATTGAGAGTTACGCTAACCATATCATCGATTACCATAAAGATGTCGATTGGCGGATTGACGAGAATAAGCGTATTAATCGTTTCATGAATGAACAACTGGAAGAAAAAAACAGGCAAATAACGGAAAGAGACCGGTTGATTCGTGAGCGGGAGAGGGAAATAAGTGAGAGAGATCGACTGCTTGGTGAACGGGACAGACAGATGGGCGAGAGAGATCGGCTTATTGGTGAACGGGACCGTCAAATTGTTGAGAAAGATCGAGTGATCGCGGAACAAGAAAGGCGGATCGACGAGCGAGATAAGGCAATTAATGAAAGAGAGCAACGAATAAGAGAACATAGTGCTCGAATAGAAGAAAAGGATCAGCACATCAATGCTCTTTATGATTCAAAGAGCTGGAGGCTGACGGCTCCTTTAAGGTGGTTGGCTGGTAAATTTGTTAAGCATGATTGATAAATGACTCTTTTCATATATAACATATTCTTTGTTGACGGTGGGGAACTCGTCAAGTATATGATCGTGCCGCTATGAAAATATGCCTTGTATCGGAAGAATTTCCTCCGGAAACCGGGTGGGGAGGGATAGGCACACACACTTACAACCTTGCACATGCAATGGCGGCGCTCGGCCATCCGGTCAGTGTGGTTTCAAAATCAGTAGATGGTAAAAATACATCGCTTATCAAAAACAATCTTTCCATACATCGAATTGTAGATTCCGATCTTAACGCCACCTTCTTCAACGTATTTAATTCCCTTGTAAACAAGATCCCAAGTCCTTCCCTTCGATCTGCTTTTCTTCAATATCCTTTGAATACTCTCCGCCGCAGCGCAGCCATAGCGGCTTGGATCAGAGAAAACGGACCATTTGATATCATTGAGTATCCGGATTACGGCGGGGAGGCATTCTGGGGTCTGTTCAAGGAGAAAATCCCGATCCCTGTGGTCGTGAAACTGCATACTCCTCTTTTTTTGACGCAGCGACTCAATTCCGTTCCCGATAACGATATTGCCGTAAGACTGAGGAAGTGGATGGAGAAGTATTCCATAATGCATGCGACAAAACTTATTTCTCCTACGAAAAGTCTTTCTGAGATTGTCGGTGCGGAATACGGTATCCCGGAAGCGGAGGTTTTACCGAACTGCATCGATACGGAATATTTTTCCTTCAAGGAAAAGGAGGGGCAAAAGAAGGATTGGATCATCATGTATGCCGGCCGGTTGGAAAGACGAAAAGGGGTGGAGCTGTTGGCGAAAGCGATTCCTCTTGTTGTCGACCGGGTTCCGAATGTGAAGATACAAATGGTGGGAAGAGATACGCCGACGGCGGAAGGCGGCACTTCCATGAAGGCATGGTTGAATCGCTGCTTTGAAGAACGTGGGATTTCACGGCATGTAGAATTTGCAGGGGAAGTTCCGAAGGAAAAGATCGTCGGATATTATCAGAATGCCGACGCTTGCGTGCTGCCGTCCCTCTGGGAGAATCTTCCCTATACCTGCCTGGAAGCGATGTCTTGCGGCACTCCCGTCGTGGGAAGCAATGTGGGCGGGTTTCCCGAAATAATCACCGACGGCCTGAACGGTTTTCTCTTTCAATCAAGAGATCACGAAGATCTGGCAAAAAAGATCCTGGAACTCATCAACAGCGAACAAATACGGGCTCTCGGGCGAAGGGCCCGCGAGAGAATCGTAACCGCTTATGGCCATGGGGTAATCGCAAAGCAAATGATTGAACTTTATCAAAAAATCACGATGGGTCGAGAATCATGCCGTTCCTGACGGTTGCAGTCTGTACAAGGAACAGGAGCGAGAAAACCCGTAATGCGGTCGAATCAATCCTATCCAATTCATTTCAGGATTATGAACTTCTCGTTGTGGATCAAAGCACGGAAGGGGCAACCGGCGCCGTCATGGATGGCTACGATGACAAGAGAATCAGGTACATCCATACGGACACGGTTGGTCTTTCAAGATCGAGGAATGTCGCGATCCGTGAAAGCAAAGCGGAAATTATCGTATTCACGGATGACGATTGCATCTGCGACAGGGATTGGCTCGGATCGATAGCAGCGGAGTACGACCAGGATCCGAACATGATGGGGGTTTATGGAAGAGTTCTTCCCTTCGGCGACGGCCGGGAAGGAATGGTCTGCCAATGCCTGATTGATTCCATGGAAAGGCGGATTGTAAACAAGCCCATCATTCCGTACAACGTTTTGGGACACGGTAACAATATGTCCTTCCGGAAAGATGTGTTCAGGAAAGTCGGCCTGTATATTGAGAGTCTGGGGGCCGGAACATGGATGAAAGGCGGAGAAGATACGGACCTGACGTATCGGGTATTACGTTCAAGAATGAAGGTCTGCTATTCACCTGCTCCGCTTGTTTATCACGATAACTGGCTGACGCGCGAAAAGTCCGCGGCGCTGGAATGCGACTATATTCTTGCTTCAGTCGCCGTATTTATGAAATATGCGCTTAAATTAGACCGTGTTGCGCCTTCATATCTTGATGAGAGGGGAAGAGAAATAATCTATCGTGTTTATTGGCAGATAAAGCACAGCAATAAGGCGGATTTGAAATTCGCATTGAAACGATTGAAATATTATTCCGTCGGACTGTTGATGGGTGTAAGGTTTCTGTTTGTCGCGGCTCCCGGATTATAGTATCCGGAACAAATTAATCTCAATAGAATGCATCATGGTCTGAATTGGTTAGGTTGATGACGGTATCTCCGCCGACAAAAATGATTCTGGCCCTGACAAAGAAGTGCAATATTGCATGCTACATGTGCAATGTGCATTACAAAAAGGGCGTGCTGGAAGAGTATCCGACGATGAGTTCGACGGTTTTCAGTAAGATAGAGCCGTTTTTCCCTTTTCTGAAACAATTGACACTGGGAGGCAATGGGGAGCCGTTCATCGATAAAGATATATTCCATCGACTTGACAGGATCAGGCATCTTAACAAGGCTGTATTTATTGAAGTATTCACAAACGGTCTTTTGCTGGATTCGCCAACGCTTGTGAGAGAAGCTGTCCATGCGATCGATATGTTCAGATTTTCGATCAATGCATTCAGTAAAAATAATTATGAATCAATTATGGTTGGCGGGAAATATGATAAGCTGCTTCATAATCTTGCCGTTTTTAAGCAGGTGAGAAATGACGCCGGCATGAAGATAAAGACGTCTGTTGAATGTATCATTATGAAACGAAATATATCAGACATCGATAAAAGCGTCGAATTTTGTAGAGAACTGGGCTTCGATTCGCTGGTCTTCAAGCCGATGTGGATCATTGACGACAGAACAAAAGAGGAATTTATCAAGCCTGAGGATGCTGAAGCGGATATTCTACGGGAGTTGCTTCCCAAAGTACGGCATCTTGGAATGCGGACCGGCATCGAAGTAGAGATATACGACGAAATATTTCAATTGTATTTTAACAGGGATAAAGAACGGCGAATATCCGACGATATTTCAGTTGTGCCCGTCCCAAAGAAGCATTCATACTGGGGCATGATGAAAAACCGAATAACGCGTAATCTTGCAAATAAGTCAGTAGATTATGAAAAACTCCCTTGCTCAGATCCATGGAATACAATACAGATCTTTGAGAATGGGTCGGTGCTGCTGTGTTGTCAGGGACTGACGCCAATCGGAGATTTGAAAGAGTCTTCCATAGAAGAAATCTGGAACGGAGAGGAAGCACAGAGGTATCGAAGGGGAATGATCAGTGGAGAATATTATGGCGCATGCAGAAATTGCAACAGAATAGTCCCCAGGAATCTGGCTTCTTATGAAAAAGCAATAACAAGAAAGAAGGAGTGATCAAGCACATGGGAGCAAATTCAAGGTTATGAGATTTATTGCATGAATATATACAACATCTTTAAAAAAATTCCTCACCATTCTTCCTTTTCCGGTTATGATCAGTTGGTAAAATATTTACCGTCAAAATCGTTAAGCGTTTCTTTCAGAAAGACAGTTGAAAACATACTCAATAGAATCCCTGAAGAAAAACTGAAAAGATGGACTTGGGTCGGCGGCTGGTACAATAAGGAGTCCTTCGCCAAGGAGATTCAGATTGCGTTGAATCTTCCGCTTAGAAGAGGGATTTATCACTATTTGTATGGAGAGGATGATTTTTATTGGGGAGGAAGACTTCCATTCCGTTCGGGAAGCAAGATCGTAGTGACCTATCATCAGCCGCCGGACTTGTTCGAAGAAGTCATCAAGGACAAATCTATCGTTGCAACCGCTGATGCTATTATTGTATGCGGCCTGAACCAACTGGAATACATGGAGAAGTTCACGGGCAGAAAAAATGTTTATTATCTGCCCCATGGCGTTGATACGGGATACTTTACACCCCCTGACAAAAAGCCTGATGGCGATCGATTCAATATAATCTCGGTCGGCTGGTGGCAGCGCGACGTGGATATGATAAAGAGAATTATCCGGAGGGCAAACGAGGAAGCCTTGGAAGTCGAATTCAATATCGTGACTTTCCCGCAATATTTCGAACATTACGGCGGATTGAAGAACGTAAATCTCTACAGCGGGATAAGCGACGACGAACTGAAGCGAATGTATCAGAATGCCGACGCCTTGCTTCTTCCCATGAAAGACTGCACCGCCAATAACGCGATCCTGGAGGCAATGGCCTGCGGCGTTCCGGTTCTCACAACGGATGTGGGCGGTATCCGAGGCTATGTGGACGACAGCTTTGCCGTCCTCTCCGGAGCCGGAAACGATTCGGAGCTTTATGAAGCGGTGCTTGAGTTGTCGGGAAACGTTCAAAAAAAGACCGACATGAGCAAAGCGGCACGGATAAAGTCACTGGAGTTCGACTGGAATGTCGTAGGCAAGCAAATGCTGCAGATCTACAACCTTATCTGGAATCATTGAGTCTGGTTGGATGTTTATGGGTAGCTGGTTGAGACGACTGCCGCGAAAAATTTTAGACTTTGTTCCTGTAGAGCCTGAAGACAGGAGAAAGGTATTTTTAAATAATAAAACGGCTGGGAAAAACATATTGTTTGTTGATTACGAAGTGCCTCGTTATGACATGTATGCGGGATCAAGGGCTAATTATCTCTACCTGAAACTGCTCGCGGGATTGGGGCATAACGTGAAACTGCTTCCCGCCGATTTCCGGGGAGTCGAACCATACACTACTCAATACGAGAAAGAAGGGATTGACGTTCTTCATGGGGCATGGTTCAGAAAAAACTGGCATCAATGGATAAAGGAAGTTGCGGACGGGCTGGATGTTGTATTCTTTAATAAACCGGATCCTACAACCATTTTTTTAGATTCCTTTCGCTTAAATACGAATGCCAAAATTCTATACCAGATGCATGATTTGCACTATTTGAGATTACAGGGTAAGTATGAAATTGAACAAGATGAGAAATTGTTCAATATTGCTTCAATATACAGAAAAAAAGAAGAGGAGATATTTTCAAAAGCGGATGTTATTTTGACCTTCAGCAGCAAGGAAAAAGAAATACTTCTCAAAGAAATGCCTGACAAGCAGATCGAGGTGGTCCCTCTCTATTTCTATGAGAAAATGTCCGATCGAAAGATCATATTCGAAAGCTGCGAAGGAATACTGTTTGTTGGTGGTTTTGGTCATTCGCCGAATGTTGATGCGGTAAACTGGTTCGTAAAAGATATATTTCCTCAAGTCGTTGAGAAAATACCCCATGTTCGTTTTTTCATTGTCGGTGGAAATCCACCGAGCCGGATCAGGGATCTTTCATCGGAAAATGTAAAGCTTCTGGGACAGGTCAGTGACGTTGAGTTGGTGAATATTTACAATAGGGTAAGGCTGGTTGTCATTCCGTTGCGGTTCGGGGCGGGGGTCAAGGGCAAGACGGTCGAAGCGCTGTATCATGGCGTCCCGGTAGTTTCAACCAGCGTCGGCGTGGAAGGGATAGAAGATATTCTCGATATTATAAAGCCGATTGATGATCCGTATGAATTTTCAAATGAAATCGTAAAATATTATAACGATATTGAACTCTTGAGATGCAAGGCGGAAGAAGCGAGAGTGTTTGTGGAACAAAAATTCAATTACTCCGTCGCCGCCGGATTAATCGATCGGATCGTTCGGGCACACTAATGCAGACATCTCCACGTCTCATCTCCATGTATCTTCCACAATACCATCAGACGCCTGAAAACGACAGGTGGTGGGGAGAAGGTTTTACCGAGTGGGCCAGGGTAAGGGCCGGCACTCCCCGGTTTCATGGACATTATCAGCCGCATGTCCCCGGACAACTCGGGTATTACGACCTGCGCGATGCCAAGGTTCGATCTGCCCAGGCAGAGCTTGCAAGGGAACATGGCATCCACGGCTTTTGCTATTACCATTACTGGTTCAATGGCAGACGACTTTTGGAACTACCTTTCGAGGAAGTGCTGAAGACAGGCGAACCCGATTTCCCTTTTTGTCTATGCTGGGCAAACGAGAACTGGACGAGGAGATGGGACGGGCAAAGCCAGAAAGTACTTATTGAGCAGAAATACAGTGACGAGGACAGCTTGAACTTCATTCGTTCATTGATCCCGGCATTTCAGGACCGCCGTTACATTCGGGTCGACGGAAGGCCGCTTTTGCTTGTTTACAGAACGGGTCTTCTGCCGAATCCAGGGAAAGTGGCGGAGATATGGCGCAAGGCAATGAAGGAAGAGGGAGTCGGCGATCTTTATCTGGTGCGGATTGAGAATTTCATGCACGGACCGGAGCCGGCCCCCGGGGATGTCGGCTTTGATGCGGCTATGGAGTTCGCCCCCTACTGGGGATTTGTGGGAAGGAGGCTGGAACGGGCGGAAGTAGACCTCCCGACCGACATACGGGCTTACAGTTATGACGACTGTATGAAGGCGATGTTGAACCGTCCTCTTCCCTCGTACAAGCTGTTCAGGGGGATATTCACAGGCTGGGACAATTCACCACGGAGAAACAACGGTCCGACAATATTCATTGATTCATCACCCGAGAAGTACGCGTACTGGCTTTCCCTGATTCTGAAGCAAACGGTCAACATGTTTGAAGGGGATGACAGGATCGTATTCATCAACGCCTGGAATGAATGGGGCGAGGGATGCCACCTGGAACCGGATGAGAAATACGGTCTGCGCTATCTGAGAGCCACGAGGATGGTGTTTCGCCAGTCCGAAGACTATGCCCTGCTGATTGACAAGATCCGGCATTTGCGGGATGCCGATGAAGGAGCCCTGCAAACTTGGCTTGAGAACCTTGATCGCGTCTATTCGTCCGGCGACAGACTTACGGAGAAGGAAGCGATCCTGCTTAGAGCTTTCGGAAATTTGACGAATCCGCCCAAAATGATGGTTCTCGATTCTGAATTGAATGATCAGGTGGACCAATTACTCAGGGGGAAAGACGCCATTATTCAGTCGATATTTGATTCATTGAGCTGGAAGATAACGGCTCCTCTTCGCAAGTTGTATGACAAGTTTTTTACATAAAGAAATGAACGAATAATTGAAATGGGAATGAATATTGGAAAATAAAATCAGTGCGGCCCATCAGAATGGCGCTTATCTGCCCGGTTTGATCTGGACACTTATCCGTACGGACTTCAAGACCCGATACCATGGGACAATAGGGGGATATCTGTGGGCGCTCGTCAAGCCCTTAACCATGTTTATTGTCCTATATATGGTCTTTTCCGTCATTTTCACGATGGATCCAAATTACAATCTAAACCTGATCATCGGGTTGTTTCTGTGGGAGTTTTTTGGAGAAGCAACCAGAACGGGTATCATGTCCCTTCAGGAAAAGAATTTTTTGCTAACAAAGACAAAATTTCCGTCGTGGGTCGTCGTATTGACGTCCGTTTCAAGCGCTTTGATTACGGTAACGATCTTCAGTATTGCCGTATGTGCCTATATCTCGATATTCAGACGTAGCCTGAGCTTTCTGGAAATTGGTGTTTTTTATTCTTATATCATTCTATTTCTTATTATAACTATCGGGATCGCACTGGCGGGAAGCGTCCTGTTTCTCCGGTACAGGGATATTAATCAGATATGGGATTTGTTGATTCAAGCGGGCTTTTTCATCACGCCGATCATCTACCCACTGGATATCGTGCCGCATAAATTTCATTTTTACCTGTATATGTGGTTGCCCACAGCCGTGATTCAGTTTTCAAGATCCGTTCTCATTAAAGGCCAGATCCCGTCGCTGACGGCTAATGCAATGCTTGCCGGAAGCGCGGTAGCGGTGCTGCTGGTGGGTGCTTTGCTGTATTACTGGCTCGTCCAACGGTCCCTGGAGAGGTTGTAGAAACATGGATGCATTGGAAGTTCGAGAAGTTAAAAAGAGTTTTCTGATTCCCGACGCCAGAAGGGATACCATTCGCGAGCATGTCCTCGACAGCTTCAAATTCAAATACAGGTTGAACAACCGGCGGGAGCTGAAGGTTCTGGACGGCGTGAGCTTCTCCGTAAAGGACGGGGAAACCATTGGAATCATGGGAAGAAATGCGTCCGGCAAGAGCACGCTGCTGAAGATCATCTCTGGCATTTATCAGCCCGATCACGGACAAATCGAGCGAACCATTCCGATCACGCCGATCCTGGATTTGGGCGTGGGCTGGAATCCGGAGTTGGACGCCGTCGACAATATCTGTTTGCTGGGCACGGTGATGGGCCTTACGCTTCGCGAAATTAAGACATCCAAGGATGAAATCCTCGAATTTGCAGGGCTGAGGGGAATGGAGCGACTTCCTCTGAAGCACTATTCATCGGGCATGGCAATGCGCCTGGCCTATTCCGTGGCTTTTCGGGCGGTCCGGGGACTGCTCATTCTGGACGAGATATTTGCAGTGGGGGACATCGAATTCAGAGAACGATGCTATCAGCGATATGAAGAAATACGCAATGCGGGGCATACGGTCATTTTAGTCAGTCATACTCCCAAGGATATCGAGCGGTTTTGTGGTAGAGCTTTTCTTCTCGAGGGCGGAAAAATCGTTCAGGAAGGAAGCGGAGAGGAAATAGCGAAATCCTACGTTCGGCTGCTGGCTCCCGATACCAGGGAATCGTAACGGTCTCTTGGGATTCTGAGTGAATGGCGTCGATCACGGTCATCATCGTAAATTGGAACGGCGGGAAACTTCTCGCAGAATGCCTGAGGGGTCTCGATGCCCAGACGGTTCGGCCCGATCGCATTCTTCTCGCGGATAACGGGAGCTCTGACGGATCTCTGGACCTTGTGAGGGAATTCAGGAACGTTACGGTTCTTGAGATGCACGAAAACCTGGGATTTGCGGCGGCCAACAACCGAGCCTTGGCGGCGTGCGACACGGAGTTCGTCGCTTTCCTGAATCCCGACGCCTTTCCGGCTTCCGACTGGCTCGAGCAGTTGCTGGCCGCCGCCGACGCCCGACCGGATGTCGCCTCTTTCGGATCCCGCCAGATGCGCCATGGAACACCCGGCGTTTTGGATGGAATCGGAGACGTCTATCACATGAGCGGATTGGCTTGGCGTGATCGCTATGGAGAGAGGCAGCAGCCGGGCGATTTGGTCGCGCGCGAGATCTTTTCCCCCTGTGCTGCAGCGGCCATGTATCGGCGGCAGGCCTTGGTGGCTATCGGCGGATTCGAAGAGGATTTCTTCTGCTACCTGGAGGATGTGGACCTCGGATTCCGGCTCCGCCTGGCGGGTCACAAGGCCATGTATGTTCCTGATGCGGTGGTTCATCACGTGGGTTCGGCGGCGACGGGGGGGCAGAACAGCAATTTCGCCGTCTATCACGGCTTTCGCAACCAGGTCTGGACATTCGTCAAGAATATGCCGGGTGCCCTTTTCTGGCTCCTACTGCCGCTGCATATCGTTCTCAATCTTGCGTCCATTGCGGTATTCACGATGGGGGGACAGGGGAAGGTGATCCTGAAGGCCAAGTGGGATGCACTTCTTGGCGTCCCGCGCATGTGGAGAAAGCGGAAAAGCATTCAAGCAGAACGCATCGCTTCGTCGAGTGCCATATGGCGCATACTGGACAAGCGGGTTTTAAAGACCGGCCGCGGTTCAAATTGAGGGATCCGCAGAGGAGCCGGTGCAGGAAAGTGAAATCGGGTTGAAAGGGTAACGAAGCATGAATATTCTCGTCACCGGCGGTGCCGGATTCATCGGTTCTCACGTCGCGGATGCTTTTCTTGCGGAAGGGCACTCGGTATCGATCATGGACGATCTCTCTACGGGGAGGGAGCGCAATGTTCCGCACGGCGCGTCCTTTATGAAGGCCGATATCCGCGATGCGGGTGCGATTGAGCGTCTGTTCGGGACGGGACGCTTCGATGTCCTCTGCCATCATGCGGCCCAGATGGACGTTCGGCGATCCGTGGCGGAGCCTGTTTTTGACGCCTCGGTCAACGTTATCGGCGTCCTGACCCTTCTTGAAGCGGCCATCCGGCACGGAGTGAAGAAAGTCATTTTCGCGTCCACAGGAGGTGCCATGTACGGCGAGCAGGACTATTTCCCGGCGGACGAGAAGCATCCGGCCCGACCTGTGTCGCCCTATGGTGTCACCAAGCTGGCAACAGAGCGGTATCTCCATTTTTACCGTGTGACGTACGGCCTGGATTCCGTCAGCCTTCGCTACGCAAACGTTTACGGCCCCCGCCAGAACCCCGAGGGGGAAGCCGGCGTGATCGCCATCTTCGCAAAGAAAATGTTCCGCGGAGAGCAACCGGTCATCAACGGGGACGGGAAGCAGACTCGCGACTATGTCTACGTGGGAGATGTGGTCCGCGCAAATCTGCTGGCTCTCCGCTACGGGGGATCCGGGATCTTCAATATCGGCACGGGTGTGGAGACGGACGTGAACGCCCTTTTCCGGAACCTGAAGGCGCTGACGGGATCGAACTGTGCGGAGAAGCACGCGGATGGGAAAAAAGGCGAACAGTTGAGAAGTGTCCTGGATGCGGGCAAAGCGGTCAGGGAGCTTGGATGGAGTTTGACGTACCCGCTGGAAGAAGGGCTGCGTCTCACGGTTGACTATTTCCGCAGCGAGCGTGAAGAATGAAGGACTGCATTCAACCGGTCCGCCTTGTCTTGCCGCTGCATGAAACTTACCGGATCAGATTGTATTTCAGGATGCAGTAGAGCGCCCGGATCCCGTCCTTCCAGTTGATCTTCTTTCCCTCCTTGTACGTGCGTCCATAGTAGGAAATGCCGACCTCGTAGATGCGGCAGTCTTTCCGGGCGATCTTGGCCGTGATTTCCGGTTCGAACCCGAAGCGGTCCTCCTCGATGGTGATGGACTGGATGATCTCCCGGCGGAAGACCTTGTAGCAGGTCTCCATGTCCGTCAGGTTCAGGTCCGTCAGCATATTGGAGAGAAGGGTGAGGAAGCCGTTTCCCAGCCGGTGCCAGAAGTAGAGAACCCGATGGGCCTCGCCGCCGAGGAAGCGCGATCCGTATACGACGTCCGCCTTGCCGTCCAGGATCGGCTGGAGAAGTTTCGTGTATTCCCGGGGATCGTATTCCAGGTCGGCATCCTGGATCAGGACGATATCGCCCGTCGCGGCGCGGACACCTTCTCGAAGGGCTGCGCCCTTTCCCCGGTTGGCTGGTTGCAGGATCAGGCGGTCGATCCGGTCCTTCAGCGCATTCAGCTTTTCCCTCGTCCCGTCCGTCGATCCGTCGTCGACCACGATGATCTCCTTGTCGGGATAGGAAGCGTGACCGACGGCCTCAAGAACCGTTTCGATCGAATGGATCTCATTGTAACAGGGAATGATAATTGAGAGTTTCAACGGGCAGTCATCCTGAATAATCTTCAGATTATGTTTAGAGAAACCGGCTCTCGTTGTCAACCTCGATAATCACTGATGATTTGACTCTTTATTAGGAATATATTATATTGACATAAAAGGAAGGAGGGGGGACCGATGGGCGGCTTCTTTGAAAGAATGCGGCGCGTCTTCAAGGGGCGGCAAGGGGACCGCTTTTCCGTAACGGGCAAGGCCATCGTCATCATCGCCCCATCGACGGACAATGAACAAAGAGTCCAGATTCTGGACATCAGCAAGGGAGGACTGGCCTTCGTTTATGACGGATCCAAAGAGCAGTTGGTCGAATCGGGGATCCTGCAGCTCCTGTCGGAGAATGAAACCTTCCTGGAAAAAGTTCATTTCGACACCGCTTCCGATATCCCTCTGCAGAGTCAGTCCGGTTACTACCGTCGCCGGGGGGTCCGGTTCAAATGGATGGGGGTGTTCGATCAGGCAAAGCTGGATGACTTCATCAATGAAGTGAGGACCTGTTCACTTTAGTTGAAAAGGGTTTGGTTGTATTGAAGCAATGCAGGGGGACGGATTGAAATCCGGCCCCCTTCGTTTTTCATGCGAAAAGATCATACACATCCGATGCGGTGATCCGGAAAGCCTTGAATTGCCCGGGCTTCAGGCCCTTCTTCTTCAGATAGGTCATCCCGTCGATCTCCGGCGCCTGCCGGCGGCAGCGGCCGATGACGGGGTAATCGGGGTTCTCGCCCGGACCCTCGATCAGCACTTCCTGGCTGGTTCCGACAAGTGAGGCGTTGATCTCCGCCGAGATTTCCGCCTGCTCCTCCATCAGGACCTGCCGTCTCCGCTCCTTCTCCTTCTTTGACATCCGATGGGGCATTCCCGCCGCCGGGGTCCCTTCCTCCCTGGAGTAGACGAAGACACCCAGGTGGTCGAACCGGGTCTCCCGGACGAAATCCACGAGGGCGTTGAATCTGTGGATCGTCTCGCCAGGGAAGCCGACGATGAGGGAGGTCCGCAAGGCGACTCCGGGGATGATTTCCCGGGCCCGCCGGATCGCCTTCCGGATTCCCGCGCTCCCGCCCCGGCGGTTCATGGCTGCCAGAATCCCGTCGTCGATGTGCTGGATCGGGATATCCAGGTATTCACAGATTTTCTCTTCCTCTGCCACTGCCTCCAGGATGCCGTTCGTGAGGCCCGCCGGGTAGGTATAGAGAAGGCGGACCCAGCGGAGATCTTTTATGCGGGCCAGCTCCCGAAGCAGGCGTGGCAGGCGCTCTCCTCCCTCGCGGTCCCTGCCCCAGGCCGTCGTGTCCTGGGCGGTGAGGATAATCTCCCGGGCGCCGTTCTGAACTAAGCTCTCCGCTTCACAGAGGACGTCGTCCAGGGAACGGCTCCGGTAAGGGCCGCGGATTTCCGGGATGGCGCAGTAGGCGCAGCGATTGGAGCAGCCGTCGGCGATCTTCAGATAGGCTGTGTGGCGAGGACCCGATACCTGCCGGGGAAGGGATGCGTCCATCAGGAAAGACGGGCGCCGGGCAGAGACCAGGCGGTCCTTTGAACCTCGATTGGTGAGAGCTGCAACGTGTTCGGCAATTCGCGGAATCCCGTCGATCCCCAGGAACAGGTCCACCTCCGGCAGGTCCCGCGCCAGCTCCGGGCCATAGCGCTGGGGCAGGCAGCCCGTGACGACCAGGTGCCGGCAGAAGCCCCGCTGCTTGTACTCGGCCAGGGTCAGGATTGCCTCGATGGACTCCTCCTTCGCCGGGAGGATAAAAGCGCAGGTGTTGACGAGGATCAGACTGGCGTCTTCGGGCCGCTCCACCAGCCGGTACCCCGCCTCCTGAAGCAGCCCCGCCATGACCTCGGCATCGATCTCGTTCTTTGGGCAGCCGAGGCTCAAGAGGAAAAAGGGGACAGGCCCCTTTCGTTCCCTGTTTTTCATAGCTTCTTGACGAGGACCTTGCGGGGCTTGGCGCCGTCGGCGGGTCCCACGATGCCCTCGGCCTCCATGTGCTCGATGATCCGGGCGGCCCGGTTGTAGCCCACCTTCAGGTAGCGCTGGACCAGCGAGATGGAGGCCTGCCCGAGGTCCGCCACGAGGGCCACCGCCTCGTCGTACTTCTCGTCCACGTCCTCGTCACTCTCGGCGGAGGACGTCTCGGGCCGGTATTCGGTGATGGAGGGATCGAAGTTGGGCTGCCCCTGTCTCTTGATGAACATGACGATACGGTCGATCTCCTTCTCCGAGACGAACGGGCCGTGGATGCGGGCCAGCTTGGAGGTCCCCGGCGGCATGAAGAGCATGTCGCCGGCGCCGAGCAGGCTCTCCGCCCCGAGTTGGTCGAGGATCGTCCGCGAGTCCACCTTCGAGGATACCTGGAAGGAGATGCGGGTGGGGAAGTTCGCCTTGATGACGCCGGTGATGACGTCCACCGAGGGCCGCTGGGTCGCCAGTATCAGGTGGATGCCCGCGGCACGGGCCATCTGGGCCAGCCGGGCCAGCGATTCTTCCACGTACCGCTGGGCCACCATCATCAGGTCTGCCAGCTCGTCAATGACGATGACGATGTAGGGAAGACGGACATGTTCCTGCGGGGCCTTGGCGATGGCGGCCAGGGCCTGGCCCTCCGCCTCCGGGGGCAGGGCGTCCTCCGCTTCCGGGGCGGCTTCCGGCTTGGCCGCTGCGGATTCGAGTCCGAAGGCCTGCCGTTTCGCCTTTTCGTTTTTCGCCTTTTCGATCATCCGGTTGTAGCCGTCGACGCCCTTGGCGCCCACCTCGCCCATGATCCGGTAGCGCCGCTCCATCTCCTCGACGGCCCACTTCAGGACCATGGAAGCCTTCTTCGGGTCCACCACCACGGGGTGGAGCAGGTGGGGGATCCCCTCGTAGGCCGACAACTCCAGGCGCTTCGGGTCGATGAGGAGGAACTTGACCTCGTCGGGAGTCGCCCGGAACAGGATGCTGCAGATCATGGCATTCAGCGAGACGCTCTTCCCGGAGCCCGTCGTGCCGGCAATGAGAAGATGGGGCATCCGGGCCAGGTCGGCCATGACGGGGGCACCCACGATGTCATCTCCCAGTGCGATGGGCAGGCGGAGCTTCGCCTCCCGGAAGGCATCGGTGTCCAGCACGTTACGGAGGCGCACCGGCTCACGCTCGTGGTTCGGGATCTCGATGCCGATGGCCCCCTTGCCGGGGATGGGAGCGATGATGCGGATGCTCGGGGCTCGGAGCGCCAGCGCCAGGTCGTCGGTCAGGTTGGTGATCCGGTTGATCTTCACCCCCGGGGCCGGCTCCAGCTCGTACATCGTGATGACCGGTCCCGGCTTCACCTCCAGGACGCGGCCCTCAACGCCGAAATCGGCCAGCTTCTTCTCCAGGATCCGGGCATTGGCGATCAGACTGTCCCGCTTGACCCGGGAGTCCCTCTTCTCCGCCTGGTCGAGGAGTGAGAGGGGGGGAAGCTGATAATCCCCTACCCGTTCCAGAAAATCGAAATGGGTCTGCTCGATCTTTTTCTGCTTCGACTTTTCCGCCGGCTCCGGTGCCTCGATGATCGGTACGGGCAGACCCTCCGCCGGCTTCTCTTCCGGGGGCTCAGGCTCCATTGCCCGGGAGGCGGCCTTCTTGCCGCCGATCCTGCGCAGGGCGGACCAGACGGCAATCGAGGCCGATTTCACACCGCTTCCGAGAGTTACGACGGAGACGTCCGCGACGATCATCAGGGAGAGGAGGAGAACAAGCAGGAAAAGAAGGAACGTTCCCGCCCGGTTCAGCAAGGGAATCAGAAGCCCCGACAGAATGCTTCCCAGGAGGCCGCCGGCCTGGAGCCGCACTCCGTAAATGCTCACTTTGGGAAGAATCAGGCTCAGGAATCCGGAGCAGGCGAGAAGCAGGGCAACCGCTCCCAGGGCCGTAACGGCCCTGATGTGGAAGGATTCTTCAAGGAAAAACCGGAACGAGGCGACGAGCGACAGGATGGGGATCAGAAAGGCGCCGAATCCCAGGAGGCGGATGAGGGCGTCGGCCGTGTAGGAACCGGCGGCCCCGAAAATGTTCCGCACCGACGGATCGTCCGATATGTACTGGGTCAGGGAGGGATCGGCCGGCGAATAGGATATGAGCGAAAGAAAGAGAAAAAAGGAAAGGGCGAGGCCGACGACGCCAAGGATTTCTCTCTTTCTGCGGTTGTTTTCCCGACCCTTGCCCGCCATGGCTTCAGGCCGCTCCCCTCGTCGTGTCCTGGGTGGAGTATGCCTCGTAATTGCGAAGAATCGTGTTGCGTACGCGCTCGATCAGCTCGTGCCGGGTCTCGATGGTGTATTCCTTTGTTTCGATGGGCTTGTCGATCACCATGATGACGTTGCCCGGGTTGATCTGAAGGGATCGTTTCGGCAGAATCCGCCCCGTTCCGACCAGAGAGATGGGGATGATCGGTACACCCGACTGGATGGCCAGGTGGAACGCCCCCTGCTTGAAGGGCTTCAGCGTCATGTCCCGGCTGCGGGTCCCTTCGGGGAAGGACATGACGGATTTCCCCTCCCGGATCTTTTCCGCCGCCTCGTCGATACTGCGCAGGGCCTTTTCGTGGTGCCGGCGGTCGATCTCGATGTAGCCTGCGTTGCGCATGGCCTTGCCGAAGACGGGAATCTTGAAGAGCTCTTTCTTGGCGATCCAGCGGAACTGGCTGGGGATATGGCCGAGGACGACGAAGATGTCGTAGTCGCTCTGGTGATTGGCCATGAAAATCTGCGGCTTGTCTTCAAGAACGTTATCCCCGCCGATGACCCTGACCTTGACGCTGGACATGGCCAGGAGGGTCCTGGACCACATCCGGGCCAGCCGGTGGACCTTGTTTTCTCCCGGGGACATCAGGGAGAAGGCAACTGCACAGGTGGAGAAGAAACCGGTTACTGCAACACCGAGCGATACAAGGATCGCGGAACGCAGAATGTTGGAAGCCATAGTCTGTAAGGCTCCTGTTCGGAGATGTGGTGTATTTATTTGATTTTATTCACCGAATACGATAGTATTATGACCTACTCCCATGGGGAAGTCAATACGGAATTGGCTTTGCACGCGGGAACGCAGCGGTTGAAACGGCGGAACGGAATAAAAGAATTGACAAACTGACTCCGGAAACATAGCATCCGTCGTTTCAAGCCGGGCCGGCGGTGTTCCCCGCGGTCCCTGAGGTTCAGCGTGAAGGGCATTCTGACGAAAAAAAGGGCGGAATCGATCATCGAGGGCTTCCCCGGGGCGAAGGTCCTGGTGGTGGGCGACATCATGGTGGACCATTTCATCTGGGGGCGTGTGTCCCGCATCTCTCCGGAGGCACCGGTGCCGGTGGTGGATGTCCAGGCGGACAACCTTCTCCTGGGGGGATGCGCCAACGTTCTGAACAACATTTACGCAATGGGAGGACAGGTATTCGGCGCCGGTGTGGTCGGTACGGATTCCATGGGCGACCGGGTGGTGGAGGAGTTCCGGAAGCGCGGACTCGATATCGGCGGCGTCGTTCGGGAAGAAGAGCGTCCGACGACACTGAAGACGCGGATCGTGGCCCATTCCCAGCAGGTGGTGCGTTTCGACCGGGAAAGCCGCCGGGCCGTGGCATCGGTCAGCATCGAGCGGATTCTCTCCTATGTCCGGAGCCTCCGTGAAGAGCTGGGTGCGGTCGTCATTTCCGATTACAACAAGGGAGTGGTGACGAAGGTTCTCCTGGACGGCATCCGCGAGGCCCTGGCCGACCGGCCGACAGTGGTCTGCGTGGATCCGAAGCAGAACGATTTCGGCCTCTACCGGGGGTTTGACGTCATCACGCCGAACCACCATGAAGCCGCGCGGGCCTTTGGGACGGAGTACATCCCCGGCGCTGATCTCGTGAACGTGGGCAACTCCCTGCTGGAGCGATACGGTTTCCAGGCGCTCCTGGTCACCCGGGGGGAGGAGGGAATGAGCCTCTTTGAACGGGACGGCCGGATCCGCCACACCTTTTTCCCCACCCAGGCCAAGGAAGTCTTCGATGTAACGGGCGCCGGCGATACGGTTATCGGCGTTTTCGCCCTGGCCGTGGCCTCGGGAGCGACTTTCAAGGAGGCGGCCTTCCTGGCGAACTACGCCGCGGGAATCGTGGTCGGCAAGGTCGGAACCGCTACGGTCTCGCAGCAGGAGCTGAAAAGGGTTTTATGAGCCGGCCCAGGAGCGCGGATCCGGTGAAGCTGGTGGCAAGTTTTCTTTCCGTCCGGGACGAGCGGATCGCGGAGGCGATCCGGGGCCTTGCCGATGTCTGCGGCGACCCCGATTTTATCGGCCCCTGCCACCCTTTCTCCTTTACCGAATACTACCAGGACGAGCTCGGATCCCCCCTCCGCCGGCGCTTCGTTTCCTTCGAACGCCTGGTCGCACCCGACAGCCTTCCGGCCGTCAAGCTCCAGTCCAATTCGCTGGAGGAGCGGCTGTCGGAAGAAGGCCGGCGGACCGTCAACGTGGATCCGGGATACATTTCGCTGGCTCACCTGATCCTGGCCACCTGTAAGGGATACACGCACCGGCCGTATCTGCGGGACGGCGTTTATGCCGATCTGACCCTGCTGTACCAGGAGCGCCGGTTCCGGACCCTTCCCTGGACGTACCCGGACTACGCCGCGGAGGAGACCCGGGAGATGTTCCGGACCCTCCGGGAGCGGTATGTCCTGCAACTCAAACAGATGGGAGCATCTTCATGATCCGAAGCATGACAGGATACGGCCGGGCAGAAATCGTCCGCAGCGGCCGAAAGATAACGGCGGAGATCAAGTCGCTGAACCACCGCTACCTGGAGGTGACGGTCCGTTTTCCCTCGGTCCTGTCGGCCATGGAGCTGGACATCCGTCGCAAGGTGAGCGAGCGGTTTGTCCGGGGGCGCGTCGAGGTCACGATCCGGGTAAACGGCGAGACGGATCCCGAAAACGGAAACCTGCGGGTCAACTGGCCGGCCGTTCTCGGCTACCGGCGCATGCTGGATGAGATCAAGGAGAAACTGGCCCTGGAGGGGTCTGTGACCCTGGAGATGATCGCCTCGTTCCGGGACGCCTTCACTCGGGAAGACGATGCGGATACGTGGTCCGAGGCCGGCGAGGCCGTGTCGGAAGTGGTGGAAAAGGCGGTTGCCTCGGCGCTGGAAATGCGCGAGCGGGAAGGGGAGATCCTCTGCCGGGACCTGAGTGCCCGCCTTGAATTGCTGGCCGGGTGGCTGGATGCCATCGCCGCCAAGGGGCCCGTCCTGGTCCTGGAATACCAGAAACGGCTTTCCGAGAGAGTGCGAGAACTGGCGGGCGGGGTCATCACCGACGAGGCCCGGCTGGTCCAGGAGGTGGCAATCCTGGCGGAGAAGACCGACATCACCGAGGAGATCGTCCGTTTCCGCGGGCATACGGACCAGTTCCGGGAGATGCTGGCGGCGGGCGACGCCGTGGGCCGCAAGATCGACTTCCTGATCCAGGAGATGAACCGGGAGGCCAATACGATCGGCTCCAAGAGCGGCGATTCGGAAATCGCCCGGCAGGTCATCGAGATCAAGACGGAGCTGGCGAAGATCCGGGAGCAGGTGCAGAACATTGAGTGACGGTACCGTGAAATCCGGGATCTTCCTGGTGATCTCCGCCCCGTCCGGGACGGGGAAGACCACGGTCTGCCGCGAGTTTCTGAAGAAGGCCCCGGGGATGCGCTTCTCCGTGTCCTACACGACCCGTTCTCCCCGTCGCGGCGAAGTGGACGGCCGGGACTATCATTTCATTCCGGAGGAGGATTTCCGGCGTCGCATCGCCGAGGGAGAATTCGCCGAATGGGCGGAGAATTACGGGAACCTTTACGGCACGTCGGCGAAGACAATGCGGGAATTTCTGGAAAAGGGGGAAGACCTTCTTCTGGACATCGATACCCGCGGGGCTCGGGCATTGAAAAAAAACTTTCCCGGTGGTATCTATGTATTCATTCTGCCGCCGGATTTGAACGCATTGCGGTCGCGCCTCTCCCGGAGGGGAAGCGAGGCCCGGGAAACGATGGAGCGCCGCTTCAGCCGTGCCATCGATGAGATCCGGGAGGCGTTCGGTTACGATTACGTCGTCTGCAACGACCGAGTGGAGGAAGCGGTGGACAGCATCCGGTCCATCTACATGGCCGAGCGGTGCCGGGCGGCCCGCTGGACCGGCAAAATTGAGCAACTGATTCCAGAATAACGGAGGAAACATCGATTCATGGCTAGAATAACCGTTGAAGACGCACTTCGCAACGCCGGCAACCGGTTTGCCCTGGTGATCCTGGCGGCGAAGCGCTCCCGGCAGCTTCTGAAGGGGTCCGCACCGCTGGCGGACATTCGAAATAACCGGGAGATTGTAGCGGCCCTGCGGGAGATCGCGGCAGGCAAGGTAACCTTCGCCCATCCGGAATACCTGCAGGCACTGCAGGAATCCTTCAGGGTTCCGCTGGACCATACGGAATTCATCGGGGATGATGACGACTCCGAATGATCGGGCGAGAAGCCGGCTGATCTTTGCCCTCGATGTCGGAGACGGGATCGACGAGGCCCTGTCGTGGGTCCGCCGTCTCCGGGACCACGTGGGCCTGTTCAAAGTCGGCAAGGAGGCCTTCACGTCCCTGGGGCCGGAGATCGTGCACCGGATCCGGCAGGAAGGGGCGGAGGTCTTTCTGGATCTCAAGTTCCACGACATCCCCAATACGGTGGCCCGGGCGGCGGAAGCGGCCTGCGGCCTGGGGGTGGCGATGTTCAACGTCCACGCCTCCGGCGGAAGGCGGATGATCGCCGATGCGGCGAAGGCTGTTCGCAGCTGGTCCGGCGAACGGGGGACCGATCCCCCGGTCGTTCTCGCAGTGACGGTCCTGACGAGCCTCGACGGAAATGATCTTCAGGACATCGGTTTTGCCTTCGACGTGGACGGGATGGTCCTCCGCCTGGCCGGTATGGCCCGTGACGCGGGGGCGGGCGGTGTGGTGGCATCACCCCACGACGCGGCGGCGATCCGGAAGGCCTGTGGAAGGGATTTCATCATTGTCACCCCGGGGATTCGAGGGGCCGACGCGGTAGCCGGGGATGACCAGAAGCGGGCCTGGTCTGCGGAGGAGGCCGTTCGGGCGGGAGCCGACTTTGTCGTCGTCGGGAGGCCCATCCGGCTGGCCCGGGATCCGGCTGCGGAAGCGGATTGCATCGTCGCTCAGATCGGGGAGGGGTTGTCCAAAAGGTCGGAATAAAAAGAACCGGTTTCGGTGTGGGAATGGCGCTGCCGCGGGACATCGAGGTGATTTATGGGGTGAATCCCGTTCTGGAGGCGCTTCGCTCCGGTGAATTGCCCATAGAGCGGGTCCTGATTGCGAAAGGCCGCGGGGGGGCAGCCATCGAACCGGTGATGCAGCTGGCGGAAGAGCGCGGCATTCCCCTGGGTTTCGTGGATCGCCGGGAGCTTGACAGGCTGACCGGCCGGACGGCCCATCAAGGGGCGGCGGCCCTCTGCCGGCCCTATCGATACGTCTCCCTGGAGGAGGCAGCCGGAAAGGACAACGACCGGGGACGGCGGCTCGTTGTCATCCTGGACGGCGTGACGGATCCCCAGAACCTGGGGGCGATCATCCGGACGGCCTGCTGTTTCGGGGCTTCCGGTGTTGTGATCCCGGAGCACCGGGCGGCGCCGGTGACGCCGGCGGTGATGAAGGCATCCGCCGGCGCGGCGGGGAGAATCCCCGTGGCCAGGGTCGGGAACCTCGCCCGGGCTGTCGAGGCCCTCAAGGAGATGGGATTCTGGGTATACGGAACGGATGCAGCCGGCGGCACGGAGGCTGCGGCCGCGTCTTTTGAAGGGGATGCGGCGGTGGTCATGGGAAGTGAGGGATCGGGATTGCGACCCCTGATTCGCGGGAAGTGCGACTTCCTGCTTTCCATTCCCATGGGAGGGGGCTTCGATTCCCTGAACGTTTCCGTGGCGGCGGGGATCATCCTGTACGAGATCTCGCGCCGGCGGAATCCCGACCGGGCACATGTCGGGAAACCAACCGTCTGAAGAAAGGAAGGGACTATGCCTGCATACGTTTGGGAGGCGACGACCAGGGCGGGTGCCGTAAAGAAGGGGGAACTCGATGCGGTCGATCCGGCGTCTGTCCGAACCCTGCTGCGGCGGCAGGGCTTCAAATCCATTACTGTCAAGGCGAAGCCCAAAGACCTGCTGGA
This sequence comes from Syntrophaceae bacterium, assembly GCA_013177825.1. Classification (NCBI taxonomy): domain Bacteria; kingdom Pseudomonadati; phylum Thermodesulfobacteriota; class Syntrophia; order Syntrophales; family Syntrophaceae; species Syntrophaceae bacterium. The sequence goes on along the minus strand of JABLXX010000005.1, from coordinate 322,103 downwards.
GTACCTGCCTTTCCTGAAACAAAAGGTGAAAGAAAAGGAGATCGTTGTCTTTTGCCGGATCTTCTCCACCATGATCAATGCGGGTCTGCCCCTGATCCAGTGTCTCGATCTCTTGGCGGCGCAGGAGGCGAACAAGACGTTTCAGAAGATCATCCGGGCCATCAAGGAAGACATCGAGGGCGGCACGACCCTGACGGACGCCCTGAAGAAATACCCCGACATCTTTGACCAGCTCTTCGTCAACCTCGTTGCGGCCGGGGAGAGTGGCGGTATCCTCGACGTGATCCTCCAGCGGCTCTCGAACTACATGGAGAAGGCGATGAAGCTGAGATCGAAGGTGAAGGGCGCCATGACCTACCCCGCCTCCGTTCTCGTCATCTCCATTGCCGTCGTGGCCCTTCTGCTCCTCAAGGTCATCCCGGTCTTCCAGAAGATGTTCGAGGGCATGGGAGGGGAGCTTCCCGGGCCGACGCAGTTCCTGGTCGACGCCAGCGCCTTTACGCAGAAGTACTTTCTTCTCATGATCGGGATCCTGGTGGCCATCGGCTATGTATTCAAGAGGTTTTACGCCACCGAGAAGGGGACCCTTACCATCGACGCCATGGTCCTCAAAGCCCCCGTCTTCGGCCCTCTCATCAAGAAGGTGGCCGTAGCCAAGTTCACCCGCACGCTCTCAACCATGATGTCCAGCGGCGTGCCCATTCTCGAGGGGCTGTCCATCGTCAGCAAGACGGCCGGAAACAAGATCATCGAGAACGCCCTGGTCAAGGTCCGGCAGAGCATCAGCGAGGGCAAGACCATCGCCGAGCCCCTTCAGGAGGCGGATATCTTCCCGCCCATGGTGGTGCAGATGATCGCCGTTGGAGAAGCAACGGGCGCCCTGGATACGATGCTGTCGAAGATTGCCGATTTTTACGACGACGAGGTGGACTCGGCGGTGGAGGCCATGACCGCCCTCCTGGAACCCTTTATGATGGTGTTCCTCGGCGGCGTGGTCGGCGGCATGATCATCGCCATGTATCTGCCGATCTTCAAGATGGCCTCTGTGGTGGGGGGATAGAAGGAAGGCGGGGGGAGAAAAAATGGTCGGGATGGCGCGATTTGAACGCGCGACTCCTGCATCCCGAATGCAGTGCCCTACCAGGCTGGGCCACATCCCGACACGGGCGGCACCATATACAATCCGGGTATAAATGTCCACCCCTTTTTTTCTCCGGATTCCGGTAATCCCGGCAAGTTAGGAAGCAACCGTGATCATCTACGACCTGCGCTGCAAAAACAATCACACCTTCGAGGGCTGGTTCCAGGACCGGACCGCCTTCGAAAAGCAGAGGGACGGGAACTTCATTACCTGCCCTGTCTGTGGCGAGATGGACGTATCCGTCGTTCCGTCCAGCCGTGCCTATGTCGGGCGGGAGTCCCGGTCGGAGTCGCGGGACCCTCAGGAACTCTCGCCGGCGAAAGCCTTCCGCATGTTCCATGAATTTCTCAACAAGCACTTCGACGACGTGGGAGACCGGTTCGCGGAGGTCGCCCTCAAGATCCATCGCGGAGACGAGGAGAAGCGGAATATCAAGGGCACCACGACTCCGCAGGAAGAGGATACCCTCCGGGAAGAGGGCATCGAGTTCCTGAAGATTCCGGTGCCGAAGCTCAACAGCTGAGAATCCCGCCCGCTCCGGACCGACGGCCGGTCCGGGCGTCACACCCATTCACCGGAAACCCTCATGGACGGAACCTATCCAGACATTCTCCAGGCCATTGGCAATACCCCCCTCGTCGAGATCCGCCGTCTGAACCCCAACCCGAAAGTCCGCATCCTCGCGAAACTGGAGAGTTTCAATCCCGGCGGCTCCATCAAGGACCGACCCGCTCTGGCCATGATCGAGGGGGCGGAGAGGCGTGGCGAGCTGACAAGGGACAAGATCATCCTCGAGGCCACGAGCGGCAACACCGGGATCGGCCTGGCCCTGATCGCCGCGGTCAAGGGATACCGGATCTGCCTGATCATGTCTGAGGCGGTGAGCGAGGAGCGCAAGCGGATCCTCAAGGCCATGGGGGCCGAGCTGCTGTTCACCCCGGCCAACCTGGGAACGGACGGGGCGATCGAGCGGGGGTATCAGCTGGTCCGGGACAACCCCGGAAAATATTATGCCCCCGACCAGTTCAACAATCCCGACAACATCCTGGCTCATTACAACGGCACCGCCGAGGAAATCTGGCGTCAGACGGAAGGCACGGTGACAATGGTGGTCTGCGCCCTCGGGACGAGCGGCACGGCCATGGGCCTGTCCAGGCGCCTCAAGGAGCTGAACCCCGCCGTCCGCATCATCGGTGTCGAGCCCTATCTCCAGCATAAGATCCAGGGACTCAAGAACATGAAGGAATCTTACGTCCCCGGCATTTACGACCGGAAGAGGCTGGACGAGAAAGTGAACATCCTCGACGAGGACGCCTTCGAGACGGCCCGCCGGCTGGCCCGGGAAGAAGGGATCTTCTCCGGCATGAGCTCCGGCGCCGCCGTTCATGTTGCCCTGGAAAAGGCACGGGAGATGGAGGAAGGACTCATCGTCGTCATCATTCCCGACGGAGGGGAGCGGTACCTAAGCACCAGCCTGTTCGTGGACCGGGAGGAGACGACGCTGAAATTCTACAACACCCTGACCCGGGAGAAGGAGTTCTTCCGGCCGATCCGCCCGGACCTCGTCCTGATGCACTCCTGCGGTCCCACGGTGCACGACGTGCCCCACATTGGGAGCTACCGCCGCTTCGTTGTCTCCGATCTGATCCGCCGCTACCTGGCCTACAAGGGATACCAGGTCAAGCACATCATGAACATCGTGGACCTGGCGGACCGGTCCATCCGGGGGGCGGAGCGGGCCGGCATGGAGCTGGCGACCTACACGGAGCGGTGCATGGAGGCCTTCCTCCGGGGGCTTGACCGGCTGGGCATCACCCGCGACGAGGCCTTCCCCAGGGCGAGCGAAAACGTAGACGCCATGATCCAGCTCGTCGAGAAGCTGGTGGAGCGGGGATACGCTTACGAGAAGCTGCGCTCCGTCTATTTCGACATCTCCAAGCTCGATGCCTACGGCTGCCTGTCCAACATCGACCTGGGCAAGGTCAAGCAGGGGAAGACGGTGGACCTGGACGAGTACGAGAAGGACAGCCCGGTGGATTTCACGCTCCTGAAGCGATCCACCCTGGGCGAGCTGAAACGGGGGATCTACTACAAGACCCGCTGGGGGAACGTCCGGCCCAGCTGGCACCTGGAGTGTGCCGCGATCTCGCTGAAATACCTGGCGGAGACCTTCGACATCCACGCCAGCGGCTCCGACATCGTCTTTCCCCACTGCGAGAACGTGTACGCCATCGGCCGCGCCTTTTCGGGCAAGGCGCCGGCGAATTACTGGCTGAACACGGAGTTGGTGATGGTGGAAGCGAAGAAGATGTCCCGGTCCCTGGGGAACATCGTGACGCTCGACGAACTGGAGGAACGGGGATACGGCGGCCGGGAGATCCGCCTCTTCCTCCTCGGCTCCCACTACCGGAAGCCCCTGAATTTTTCCTACGGTGCCCTCGATACGGCCCGGAACACGGTGCGGCGCCTCGACGGCTTCATCCAGAGGCTCCTCCGGTTCACGCCGGGGCCGGGTTTTCCGGATACCGACCAGAACATCTACGACATCAAGGAAGGCTTTGCCGCCGCCATGGACGACGACCTGAACATCTCGGTCGCGACGGCGGTGCTCTTCGAGTTCGTCCGCCGGATGAACATTCCCCTCTCCCAGGGGCTGCTGACCGCAAAGGAGAGGGACCGGGTGCTGGAGGTCCTCCGGAAGGTGGACGGCGTACTGGGAATCATGAAGTTCGAGGAAGAGCTGCTCAGCGACGAGGCCTTCCGGTTGATCCAGGAGCGCGAGTCCCTTCGCAAGACGGCGCAATGGGCGGAAGCGGACCGCATCCGGAAGCTTCTCCTGGAGACGGGGGTGGAGGTCTCCGACACGCCCGACGGCGTGGTCTGGCGGCTCAGGTAAGCGGGGCGGCGTGCCGCGCCGTCCTTTGCGGGGGGCGATAGCCATGAGAAAAGAGATCCGGCGGTCGATCCTGGCCGGTACCTGGTACCCCGGCCGGCCCGAGACGTTGCGGGGAGATATCGAAACGTACTTCCGGAACGTCCCCGACCGGGAGATTCCGGGTCGCGTCATCGGCATCGTGGCCCCGCACGCGGGCTATGTCTATTCCGGCCAGGTTGCGGCCCATGCCTACAAACTGGTCCGGAATGTGTCCTATGAGAAGGTGATCGTTATTTCCCCCTCCCACCGCATGCACTTTGACGGCGTTGCAATCTGGCGGGGGAGCGGTTATGAGACCCCTCTTGGCGTGGTGCCGGTGGACCAGGAACTGGCGGAGGCGCTCCTGGCCGCGGACGGCCCGGTCGCCGAGATCCCCGCCGCCCATGCGCAGGAGCACTCCCTGGAGATTCAGCTCCCCTTTCTGCAGGAGACCCTCGGGGAGTTCTCGTTCGTGCCGCTGGTCATGGGAACCCAGGACGAGCGGACATGCCGGCTGCTGGCGGAGGTGATCGCCGGAGCCGTCGCAGGACGGCGGACGCTCGTCGTGGGCAGCTCCGACCTCTCGCATTTTCACTCGCACAGCGAGGCCGTCCGTCTCGATTCCGTCGTGCTCGATCACCTGAAGAACTTCAGCCCGGACGGGCTGCTCCGGGACCTGGCACGCCGAAACTGCGAGGCCTGCGGCGGCGGACCGGCGGCGGCGACGATGATGGCGGCCCGGGCCCTGGGGGCGGACCGGGCGGAGCTTCTGAAATACGCCAATTCGGGGGACGTGACGGGAGACCGGCGGGAGGTGGTGGGATACGCCTCGGCGGTCTTCTATGCCGCTTCTTGAGTCGTTACGGACAAGGATCTCCGGCAAGTCCCCGGAAAGCAGGAAAGCCATGGAACTGACGGAAAAAGAAAAGCAGGAGCTCCTCGACCTGGCCCTGTCGGCCATCAAGACCGGACTGGAGGGGAAAGCACCGCCCGGGATGAAGGAAACAACCCCGATCCTCCGGGAGAAGCGGGGTGCCTTTGTGACCCTTAAAAAGCGGGGACAGCTCCGGGGATGCATCGGCTACATCCAGCCGGTCAAGCCGCTGTACGAGACGATCGAGCGGATGGCCCTGGCGGCCGCCTTCGAGGATCCCCGCTTTCCAGCCCTCCGGAAGGAGGAGTTGAAGGACCTGTCCGTGGAGATCTCCGTCCTGACCCCGCTCAGGGAGATTCAGGATGTAGGGGAAATCCGGGTCGGCGTCCACGGGCTTTTCATCGTCCGGGGGCCGCGGTCCGGTTTGCTCCTGCCCCAGGTAGCCGTGGAGTATGGATGGGATACCGAAACGTTCCTTAAGGAAACATGCCATAAAGCCGGTCTTTCTGCCGAAGCCTGGCGTGATGAAGCGACTCGAATTTACGTCTTTTCTGCGGAAATATTCGGTGATCTCGCGTAATATCCGTCAGTTATAAGCCGGGAAGAAACGGGTTGACTTGGCCGGTCTCGGCGGTTATCATCCGCCCGCCGGGCGAGAAAGGGCCGCTGGAAAACCCGGACGATTTCGATCCCGGTCCTTATCCGGATCGCCGGCAAATACGAGCACACAGAGAGGTACGATCATGGCGGTAAAGGCAGCGATCAACGGATTCGGCAGGGTCGGGCGTTACCTCATCCGGGCCTGTCTCGGGTATGAAAACGACATCGAAATCGTAGCGATCAATTCCCGGGCGAAGCCGGAGATTCTGGCTCATCTCCTGAAATACGATTCGGTTCACGGGAAATTTGGGGGCGATGTGGCCGTAGAAGGCAAAGACCTGGTGGTGAACGGCCGGAAGATCGTCATTACGAATGTCTCCTCTCCCTTGACGGATCTCCCCTGGAAGGAACTCGGCGTGGACATCGTCCTCGAATCGACGGGCAAGTTTCGCAAGAAGGACGAGGTTTCCGGACATCTGGCCGCCGGTGCGAAAAAGGTCATTCTCGCCGTTCCTGGGAAGGGGATCGACGGAACCTTCGTCATGGGCGTCAACGAGGCCTCCTATGATCCGGCGAAGCATCACATCATCTCCAACGCTTCCTGCACGACCAACTGTCTGGCCCCCGTGGTAAAGGTCCTTCACGACCGGTTCAAGATCAAACGGGGATTCATGACGACGGTCCACGCCTACACGATGGATCAGCGCCTGCTCGACGGCTCCCACAAGGACCTGCGGCGGGCCAGGGCGGCGGCCATGTCCATCGTTCCCACGACGACCGGCGCCGCCAAGGCGGTTACCGAGGTGATCCCGGACCTGAAAGGCAAGATGGACGGCCTGGCCATGCGCGTTCCCACCCCGAACGTCTCGGTGGTGGATTTCGTGGCGGAGTTGGGGCAGAACGTGACGGTCAACGAGGTGAACGAAGCTTTTAAGGAAGCCGCCGAAGGCCCGATGAAGGGAATTCTACTGTACTGCGAAGAGGAACTGGTCTCGGTGGATTTTACCAGCAGTTCCTACTCGTCCATTGTGGATGCCCCTCTGACGAGCGTCATCGACGGGAACTTCGTCAAGGTCTTCTCCTGGTACGACAACGAGAGCGGCTACGCGTGCCGCATGCGGGACCTGGCCATTCACGTCGGCAGAAAACTGTAAAGGGAAGAAATGCCAAGACCCTTGATCGCCGGGAACTGGAAGATGCACATGAACGTGGGCGAGGCTGTGGATTATGCCCGGCGGCTCCGGGAGCTGTTTCCGGAGTCCATCGACCGGGACATTGCGATCGCACCGCCGTTCACGGCCCTCTGGCCGGTTTCCCGGGTTCTGGCGGATTCTCCCGTCGGCGTGGGTGCCCAGAATGTCTGCGACGAGCCCAAGGGCGCTTTCACGGGTGAGATATCCGCCGGCATGCTGGCGGATGCGGGGTGCCGTTATGTCATTGTGGGTCACTCGGAGCGCCGCAAGATCTTCGGCGAGGAAGATTCACGGATCAACCGGAAACTGATCGCGGTCCTGAAGGCGGGATTGACTCCGATCCTTTGCGTCGGCGAGACCCTGGACCAGCGGGAAGCGGGAGATGCATTCTCCGTTATCGCCGGACAGATAAATGCGGGGTTGAAGAATTTGGATGCCGGTGATATAGGCCGGTGCATTGTCGCCTATGAGCCCGTCTGGGCCATCGGAACCGGGCGAACGGCCACGCCGGAACAGGCCGAAGAGGTTCATGCCTTCATCCGGTGCCGTGTCGCGGCGCTTTTTGGAGAGACGCAATCCGTCGATCTCACGATCCTCTACGGAGGAAGCGTCACGCCGGAGAACATAGACCGGCTGATGGAAAGCAAAGAGATAAACGGGGCCCTTGTGGGGGGGGCGAGTCTGAACATTGAGTCCTTCTCAAGGATCATTCGCTATCAACAAGGATAAAAGGAGCTTTCTTCCGTGCAAACCTTGATCAGTATCATTCACATCCTGATGTGCCTCGTTCTTATCGCCGTGGTGCTTCTCCAGGCGGGGAAGGGTGCCAATATGGGAGCCGCCTTCGGGGGATCGAGCCAGACCGTCTTCGGAAGCAGTGGACCGGGGACTTTCCTGAGCAAGATGACGACCGCCGTGGCCGTTATCTTTATGCTGACGTCCCTCGTGCTTTCCCATCCGACTTTCCAGGGAGCCAGCTCCGTCATGAAGGGCGGTGCCCGGCCCGCGGCGGAAAAAGCTCAGCCGGCCCCACAGCTTCCTGCAGCACCGGCTGCACAGGGAACGCAGGGACCCGCAGCACCGACGCCCGCTCCTGCCGCACCGGCCGCAAAGTAGCCGGGCTGCCTGTCTGCGAGCGGTTTTCGGGTTGACAAAAAACGCCGGACCCTGTAGTCTTGCGCCCCTGTAAGACAAAGGCTTCCGGGATGGTAACTTCCCGGAGAAGAAGCGAAAAAGAAGATCATGCCGAAGTGGTGGAACTTGGTAGACACGCTATCTTGAGGGGGTAGTGGGCCACGCCCGTCCGGGTTCAAATCCCGGCTTCGGCACCATGAATAAAGAAGGGGGACAGGTTAAAACCTGTCCCCCTTCTCATTTTTGGCTGCAGAATGGGGGACGGATTTCAAATCCGTCCCCCATTCTGCAGCGGAGTGTTTGGTCAACCCACGTCAAATTGTAACCTCTTGTTATCTGGTTTGTTATGATTGACATATGGGAATGATTTGCTTATGGTTTCCGTCAATAGAAGCAGGTTCCCATCACTAAGGATCGGTACAGGTGAACGTTTATGACAAAGGCATATTTCCCTGTTGATATCTTCCAGTATTTATCCGGCAAGGTCCTGGGTCAGGAGGATGTGCTCAGGAAGATCTCCGTGGCACTCTACAAGCACATTCAAGGCCTTCGGTTGGGAAGCGTGCTCCTGATCGGCAACAGCGGCACCGGCAAGACCACGATCATGAAGTCGATTCAGCAGTTTTACAAAGAACATGAAGGACTGGATCCGTTCAAAATCATGACCATCACCAATGCCAACATGCTGATGGATCAGGAGGGGACAATCAACACCATCCGGCTGTTCAAGAATCTTGAATCGGAAGTCCTGGCAGCGACAGGATTCAAGGCCACCGCAGAGGAAATGAAGGAATACATTGAAAACGCCACGGTCTGCATCGACGAGATCGACAAGATATCCTCCAAGATATCCGGCAAGATCAATCCGACGGGAATCAGCATTCAGCAATCTCTCCTGACCTTGCTGGAGGGTGAGACGATTCTCCTGGAAACGGGACTGTATGAAGAGGACGGCAAGCGCAAAGTGAAGCTGCCCATCGATACCTCCAGGATGCTGTTCATCTGTGGCGGCGCATTCGAGGAGCTCCACGATCAGGTTCACGACCTGATCGCCAGGCACGGCGATGAGAGGATGTTCAGGGAGACCGCGCAACTGGATGACCAGGGAGGCATCCGCTATAAAGTCCGTTTCAGCCTCAAGGAATCTCTCAAGCTTTCCGACCTGTTCACGTACGGGATGTACCCGCAGTTCATCTCTCGCTTCAGTACCATTGCCGTGCTGGACAATCTCCGCAAGACCGATTTGAAGCAGATCATGCTGCAGGCCGAGGATTCCCCGTTTCAATACGCCCGTGAATACTTCGAGTCCATGGGCATCGAGATACGGATCACAGACGATGCCCTTGACCTGATCGCTACCTACGCCCTGGATGATCTGCGCATCGGTGCGCGGGCCTTGCGGGAAGTTTTTGGGCGAATTATCGCTGATTATGAATTTAATCCATACCAGTCGGAAGGGATCACGAAAACCGGCGACGGCAAGCCTGTCCTGACCATTGACCGAAACACGGTGGCAAATCATTTAAACAGATAGAGCATTGCCGGTCATCCGGATTCCGAATCGGGAATCATGTCGGCCACTCTTGTGCCCTCCGGCGAGAACCATTCTTAAACCGTCGATCCCGGCCATGAAGCGTCCAGAATGAAGCATTCTTCTTAAAAAAAACACCTCGACTCTCGCCGCCATTTTCAGTACATTGCCGCCGATTAAACCACTTTCCTGACATTCCGCAAGCTTCCAGAGGAGGTTCGGTCCTATGGAATCCACCAAGTCGAATGAGGATGATTCATCCCGCCAGCCGGCGCAGTCGCAGCCCTCGAGGAAAGAGGTCTTTGTGACGAAAGAATCCGAAGTGTCCATGCAGGAATTATCGGACGCCTGCGAGAAAACCCTGCGGGAAAAGGGGTACGATCGGCGCAAGGAGGCCTCGACCGACTATCAGGGAATCGAGCGGCGCAAGGAGGAGTTCGACCGGCGAAAAAATGCCCCGACCGAATATGAGGGGCTCGACCGCCGTGTGGGATCTACAAAAGAATCAGGATTGTCCATGCAGGAATTATCGGACGCCTGCGAGAAAACCCTGCAGGAAAAGGGGTACGACCGGCGTAAGGAGGGGTATGACCGGCGGCAGGAGGGGGCCGACCGGCGTGAGGAGGGGTTCGACCGGCGCGAGGAGGGGTCCGACCGGCGTAAGGAGGCCCTGACCGACTATCAGGGAGTCGAGCGGCGCAAGGCGGGGTACGACCGGCGTCAGGAGGGGGCTGACCGGCGTCTGGCAGGGTTCGACCGGCGCGAGGAGGGGTTCGACCGGCGTGAGACCCTGGCCGAGACTTCGAAGATAAGAGGTCTGCTGGAAAGCAGAACATTCAAAATAAAGGCCGGCCTTGCCCTCCTTTTGATCGCTGTTGCGTTCTTTTTTGCCGTTCCGATACCGGGTTTGGGAATCATCAACGATAACGAGTATGTCGTAACGAAAGTTGAAGGCCGCGCCTACATGAAGTACCAGACCGAGTATACGGGCGATCAGGCAAAAGGCAAGGGACTCACTTTCCAAGTCGATGGAGAATGGACCCCGCTGAAGGAGGGCACCGTTATCGCCGCCGGATCCAGAATCATCATCGAGACGGGCTCCGACTCCACGGTCGATCTCCTGACGGATGAGGGGATGATCGTCCGGATTGCGAAAAACAGCACGGTCAGGCTGGAGGAAAAACCCAAAAAGACAAGCCGGATCCAGGGCTTTGTCGCCAAAGGCAAGATATTCGTAAACATCGTCTCGGCAAAGTTGAAGAGATTCAAAGACAAAACGATCTTCAAGATCGAGGTGTCGACCCCGAATGCAACATGCGGAGTTCGGGGAACAATCTTTTCCGTAGATCACCAACCCGATGCCGTCATCACCGATGTATCCGTGCTTACAGGCGTCTTGAACGTTACCGATCCGGAAACGGCCCAGGCGCAGACCTCCGCGGAATGGCACGAAGTCAAACAGGGGCAGGCGATTCAGTTGTTGAGAAATGAAAAGGCCGTGGAGATAAGAGAGCTGAGTGCCGCGGAAATGAAAATGCTTTCGGAAAGCGCCCCCTCGCTGGACGCCAATCATACGCTGTTTGAACGCTTCGAGCGGACTTGGCGGGAATTGCGGTGGTGGTTGTCACTCGTTGAGTACAGTCAGAAGACAAGGGCCGAGAATGAAATGGGCTCTATCATCATGTCCCTGTATCAGAAGGGAATTGTAGCGAGTGCAACATTTCCCGACCCCCTGCCCGACAAGAAGATACCGGGCGGAGATGTGAAAGATCCGTGGGGACACAGCTATCTCTATATTCGATATCGACCGGATGTGGCCCTTGTGATCTCCGCCGGGCCCGACGGGATATACAATACACCCGACGACCTGTACCGCTTCCTGTCCATCTGAAGCATCCCGGCATGAACTGCAGAAAAAAAAGGTGGGACGGATTTGAAATCCGTCCCACCTCGTATCGCAATAGCAACCGGTTTCATCCGGGAAATCCGCACCTTTCGGAAAACAGCATGCCCCCGATGCTTACCGGACGACAGTCTTCAGTCCCGGTGCGCCGGTCTTTCCCCCCCTTTTGTTCTTCTTGACAGTCTTCAGATTCTTTTTCTCTTTTGTCTCGACGGATGACGCCTGCCCTTTGGTGACCGCAGCGCCTTTGTCCGCGGGCGTCGTTGTCGTCGGTTGTGCGGATAGCGACGTCGTGAGAAGAAATGACAAGCTGATTGCTAGTACAATGAACCGTTTCATTCTGAACTACCTCCCTGATTCTGTTTATGCCTGCGAATGTTTTTATTCCATCAGGCCATTGTTCTTCGATACCCTGGTGCCGCCGGTCGCATCGTTCTTAGTAGGTATAGTAACCTGCGGACGGCGTTCCACCGCCACTGCCGGCGCCAAACAGAACACGGTATGCAAGATCATCATAGGCATACTGCATCGCTTCGGTTCCTTTCGCGACGATGCCGATCTCCGACGACCAGGATGAGCAGCTTGTCGGGTACGACCCGGTTGTCCATTTGTTCGTCCGGATGATGGCGTTCAATTCTTTGCCCGTTCCCAGGCGCCGCAGCGATGAATCGGCAGAGGTATTCAAGTAAGCCCACGTGACCAAAGTGAAATCGTCGTTTGCAGCATCCCAGGCCTGAACGTCGATCAGGGGGAATGGAGGGGTGAAGTTTGTTAGATCGTTTGGGAACAGGTCTTTCTCTCGCCGTGTGTCGTCCGTTGCCGTGGCGTTATAGGTCTGATGGTTATCCGTGTCGGCGTAAAAAGCCCAGATGTAATTGTCCCGGGAACGATAGAATGAAGGCGGCGTGTCCTGTAGCCAGTAGGTTGAATTTGGGGGACGAATGCGGCCTGGATTCGAGTTTTTAGATGTATGTTCAAGAATACACTGATATGTTACATTGTTATAGATTACCCAGTCACCAACATGGTATAAAATTCCAGATTGCCATGCAGGAACACTGGCGGCATCTCCCCAACCATTATATGTACTGTAATTCGTTCCGCCTACGGTTACAGGTGAAGTGAATGAACCGCTGACGTTGTTCAGAAGCAGGACCACTCTCCCGTCACTGTCGTTGATCTTCTTGATGATCGTTCCCGAGCCTGTTCCCCCGGTCACCTGGTCGCCGACGTTGATGTTGGGTGCGCTGCTTGCCGACAGTTTGATGGAAGCGGCTTCGATCACACGGGCCAGGAGCGTATTCCAGCGCTTCAGGAAGTCTTCATCATCGACCACGAAGTTGTTCACGCTCAACGGCATATAGGCGAGCCAGCGGCTTTGCTGCCCCGTGTTTGCTCCCCCGTCTCTCGAAAAGAGCATGATCGCCGGCTCATTCTCGCCCAAAGTTGACGGCCTCATATATTCGTCCGTGCCATCATTCGCCAGCGTCGAAGTGCGATAAAATGAAAGCCCATATGCAGTGGTCTGAGGGTTGAGTCCGACCATTCTGAAGAGGCCTCCCAGATTGAAAACATAGACAACATTTGCCCATCCGGAAAAATAATCCCCACCCGTGCATCCATGATTTCTATCATTACACAACAAATCATTTCCGCCCCAGTCTCGCACTACGGCGTCATAATTGTAATGCTGGCCAAGAACCCATGTGGCCGGAGCCCTGTCATGCTCTTCAGAAAGTTTCAATTGAACATCATAACTGAGATATTTTCCTGAATTGAGCCAAGCCTGGCAAAACGGATTCGTTGTCCATGTGGGGGCGCCATATGCTTCGGGGTATGAGTAAGGATTGTCGACATCCCCCTTGACCCCCGTGACTTTCACGGCCCCTTCATTTCCGTAATAATTTCCGAGTGTGAAAGTACCCGTGGAATTTCCGGTGCCTCCTGCGATGGTCCCCGTTGGAACGGCCGTCGGCGCTCCGGTTCCCGAGCCTCCTCCCGATCCGCTTGACACGTACGTCAGCTTCCTCCGCACGGCCCAGACACCGCTTGCATCGGCGATGCCGGTGGATATGGTCGTTTTGACTCCCGTGCCGCTGTCCGTAGACTTGTTGATGACAAACTGGTCATTGCCGCTATTCAGGTTGACCGTGTAGGTCCCATCGGCCAGGAGAGCGCTCTGGTCGTAGCGGATTCCCGATTCGGCGAGCAACAGGGCCCGGTTTGCCTTGTTGGCGAACAGGCTGCCGAAGGTACCCGTTGTTGTCAGCAGGTACATGCTTGTGCCGAGCACTCCCATGATGATCATCGTGATGATCAGGACGATCAGCGCGCTTCCATCCTGCGAAATCTTTCCGTTTTTCATGGTTTTAAACCTCAGTTTCTGACGAATGCCCTGCCTGTGAAAGTGCTCGTTATGCCGTCCGCGCCGGTGACCGTGAAGGAGATTCCGATCAGGACCGTGTCGGTCTGGCTGTAGGGACGTGTTAACACCGTGTCGTCATACGAGTTAAAATATTGAAGCGTCAAGTTCTGCACGTTTTCGATCAGGGGCTGGTTGTTCATCATAATGGGTTTCACGAAGCTGCCGGAGTTGCCTCCCGTCCAGCTGATCGTTCTTCCCGCGGCGGCGGGCGTGTTGAAGGTTATTGATGTCGAGCCGCTCGATGTGCCGCTGCGGATCAGGGTCAGTTCCTTGACCATGCGGGCCATGGCGACTTGAGACACCTGGGCGGTCTCTCCGGCCTTTTGCGCAAATAGATACTGCTTCGTGATTTCAACGATTCCCAAGCCCGCCATAGCCGCGATGATCGTGATCAGCACGAGGGTGGCGATCACTTCGATGAGGGTGAATCCGCGGGCGTCCAATCTCTTGTTCCTGGCATTTTTTATCACGTCGCACCTGCTCGGCTTATGATGAGGGTTAGAGTTCTCCTGTAAAAATCGAGGTCAATCTCTCGTTGCCGCTCGTCTGGATGGTCACTTTCAAAAATCCCGTCGCGGTTGCGCTTGCCGTGTCCCAGCTGACGTTCGGGTCGATATAGCGATTGTTCAGGATCGTGTATTGCATGCCCGTCGACGGATCATTGTTGTAATAAACGGTTTGACCTTCTCCGCTGACGTTGGCCATTCCCCCGGCAATCCTTTCCCTAAGTTCTACCAGGGGCATGATCGGGTTGGGGTTGGCAGGTGTACCGGCTGTCGGTCGCCAGGTACAACCCGTGCCGACGTCGGATGATTCACTTATGGGGGTGGTGTGATCCCAGGTCGAGGGTTCCGCCGTGCCGCTCGTGCAGGCGGTCTTGGGCTGGTAGAAGTAGCCGTCCCTTCGGATCGGGGTGACGCGGCTACCCAATATATAGGCCGTGTTCGGCTTCCATCGGGGGTAGCCCTGGTAATCCGCCGTTATCCTTTCCATGATCGCGTGAATATTGTTGGCGGATTGGGACCACTGGATCGCGGTCGGGCTGCCGGTGTTAGCTTTCGATGCCGAATAGGTGAAAAGCATCGTCGCCACGACTGCGATGATCACCAGGGAAATAATGGTTTCTACCAGGGTAAAGCCTTTTTCCCGTCTCCTGTCATGATTCATAAGCATACCCCGTTTCACTAATGAGATTGATCGTTTTCGATCCGCTGCCGCTCTTTGTCAGGGTTGTCGACGTGGAACTTCCCGTTGCCAGTCCGCCCCATTCGGTGAAGTTGAAGGCACCTCCCGACGAACTGACCCCGCCGCTGAATGCGTGGGTCGAAGTATTCTCCCCCGGCAGAAGGGGAACGTTTCCGGACCCGCCGGTTCGGACAAGGGTGTAGCCGGTGCCCGTCACGGTGATGCCGTATGTGACGGTATTGTCCGATGCGATAGACAACTGCTGTGTGTAGCGCAGGGCAGCCTTCAGGTTGTTTATCTCCGCTCTCAGGTTGGATTGATCGGTGCCTACGCTGTTCATCACGATAGCAAACAGGATTGCCATGACCAGCATCGTGACAACCAGTTCAATCAGGGAGAAGCCGGCATTATGACTTTTGGTGCATCGCATGGTTCAAGATCTCTCCTTGGCTGAAAAGCTTTGTGATTTGCAGTTTATTTGTAAAAAGGGAACTGCCGACAAGAACGATCGGCGTAGCGAAAAGAACGGTGTACATGATGGTGAGGGGAAGGGCCGACGACAGGCTGATGAAAATTCCGTTGATGACCGTCAAGACAATGTGAAAGGCCACGTAAAACCGCACCAGGGTCATCCCGTGGCTCAAGTCCCTGTGGAGAACAATGCCGCAGGCCAGGAATGTCAATGCGCTTGCCAGCCATAAATACGGCTGAAATGAGATCCACCCCGAAAGCGTTGTTATGTACTTGATGCCCGAAAAACCGATCAGCATGAATGTCCCAATGATTGCATACATGAATCCGGCGATGAGGAAATGCCACACGAGATCCATAATGTGTCCCTCCGTCTGAAACGGCGGGGATTTGCTGTATGCAGCAGTCCGGTGTCTGGAGAAGAGATCCCGCATGTTCACGAAGCTTCCCTGCTGTTCCTGATTCACGGCCGCCATGACGCGTGCTGTAAAATCATCCGTTGCCTGAACGTCTGGCATTTTTTTTAGAAGACGAATGATGTGTTGATCGCTGTACATGATTCTCTTTTGTTCCGATTTTTAAAATGTATACAGCCCATGCCGCAGAAAAGTCACAGTTTTCATCCTGTGCCCTTAAACGGGCGCATAATTGTGATAGAAATCCCGATCATTTTCGATGACATGAAGAACGGTTCCTAGCGGACAGGTTGATTCTATCCCATTACGCCGCCGGTCGGGCAATTGTTCCTTGACAACCTCTGTCCATCCGGATATATGGCGCCTCTTACCGGACAGAACGTCCCCATCGTCTAGTGGCCTAGGACACCGGCCTTTCACGCCGGTAACCAGGGTTCGACTCCCTGTGGGGACGCCAATAATAAAGCCAATGGGTTGCGGATGTTTTTCGCAACCCATTCTTTTGGTTTTTTCTTACCTGTCCCCACACTCTCCCCTACATCCCGTGCCCCTCTCCTTTTGAAAAAGAATGGACCCGTTTTCGGGGGACAGGCCTACCGGGAGAAACCTCTCCTCAACAACACTCCCCATGCAATGGATGGGATCTGGATGTTGGTAATTTGCTTAATATTGTTAATGCTTGACTTTCTGAAAAAAACATGCATTCTTCAACCTATCGAATTTACTAATCTACTTGATTCACTCTCCGCAACCGTTCTGCTTCCATGAATCCGTTGACAGGTTGGATCCTTTACGGAAGAATGATCAATTGTTGAAATAGTCCAATAGTTTTTTCCTCCAAACAATCTCAATAACCAGAAACGTTCCGAACTGTGTCAGGAAAATACTGCTGGCCTTCGTTCGCGGCTGTATCCATGAGGATATAGTAATCCATTCTGAATTCCGGCGCTTTTTTACACGATTCCGGTCAAACTCAGGTCCAAGAATCATTATCATGTCCAACACGGAATAAACGAGTTTGGCAATAGAAACAGATATCTCAACGATTATAGGAAAGGAGGAGAGAGAGTATGTTTAAGAGATTGTTTAGTCCATTGAAGATAGGAAGTGTCGAGATTCCGAACAGACTCGTTGTATCTCCCATGGTTACCAATTATTGCAATCAAGATGGCACTGCAACCGAAAGGTACATCGCATATCATGAGGCTAAGGCAAAAGGGGGATGGGGGCTCATCATAACGGAGGATTATGCGGTTGATCCGTCAGGTAAAGGGTTTTCCTGCGTAGCCGGCTTGTGGAATGACAGCCAGCTCGCCAACCATGCCGAATTAACCAGGATCGTTCATCAGTACAAGAGCAAGATATTTGCACAAATATACCATTGTGGAAGACAGACAGCGAGTGCCATCACGGGTTGTCAGCCTCTGGCGCCCTCCCCGATCCCATGTCCGACCATGCAGGAGTTACCCAAGGAACTGCCGGTGGATGAGATAGAGAAGATCGTGGGGCAATTCGGTGATACGGCTTTAAGGGCAAAAAAAGCGGGATTCGACGGCGTCGAGATACATGGAGCCCATGGATACCTGATTTCAGAATTTATGTCTCCGTATTCGAACAAGAGAACGGATGAATATGGTGGACATCTTTTAAACAGGATGCGCTTCCCATTGAAGATTGTGTCCAATATCAGAGCGAAATGTGGAAAAGATTTCGGTGTCGGGTTCAGGATTTCCTGCGACGAGTTTGTCCCCGGCGGAAGAACAATCGAAGATACAAAAGCCATTGCTGTTATGTTGGAAGAGGCCGGGATTGATGTTTTGCATGTCTCGGCAGGCGTTTATGCGAGTGCAGATAAAATTGTTCCAGCTTCCTCCGTGCCGCATGGATGGCTTGCCGGCTATGCTGAAGAGGTAAAGAAAGCCGTCAGAATACCGGTTATCACGGTGGGTAGGATCAATGACCCATTTGTTGCGGAGTCTATCATTGCCAGCGGGAAAGCGGATTTTGTCGCCATGGGCAGGGCATCGCTCGCCGATCCCGAATTTCCGAAAAAGGCAGAGGCCGGGCTGTTCGATGAGATTCGCCCGTGCATAGCCTGTAATGAGGGTTGCATCGGGATATTGTTCATGGATCAACCCATCAAGTGCGTCTTGAATCCAATGCTCGGCAGAGAAGCAGAATGGATCATAAAACCCGCGGAGAAGGCGAAAAAGGTTGTGGTCATTGGAGGTGGCCCCGCCGGGATGGAAGCCGCGGCAACAGCTGCAAAAGCCGGTCATAAGGTCAGCCTGTTTGAAAAAGAAGCCAGGTTGGGCGGACTTTTTTACCTGGCGAGCGTGCCACCCAACAAGGGCGAAATCGGAAACTTTGTAGAATACCAGATCAAACAATTGGAGAAATTCAAAGTCAACGTCACGTTGAATGCCGATGTTACACCCGAATTGATCGATGAAGAAAAACCGGATGTCGTCATCAATGCAACGGGTGGCATCCCGGCAACGCCAGAGATTCCGGGTATTACAAAACCGAACGTCGTCAATGCGTATGACGTTCTCGCGGGGAAGGTCTTTGTCGGTGCCAGAGCGGTCGTAATCGGAGGCGGTATGGTAGGCGCCGAAACCGCCAATCATCTGGTCAACCACGGCAAGTCGGTTACACTGATCGAAATGCTCCCCGACATCGCCACGGAAATACAAGCCATAAACAGGAGCGCCCTGCTGCAGGATCTGGAAAGAGGCAAGGTGAAGATCCTTGTAAATACGACCGTTAAAGAGGTGCTGGTGGATGGGGTTCTCGTGGTCAGGGACAACGCCGCGGAATCGATAACCGCCGACACGGTGATTGTCGCTTCGGGTAGCATCCACGATGGCGGATTGGAGTCGA
This sequence comes from Syntrophaceae bacterium, assembly GCA_013177825.1. Classification (NCBI taxonomy): domain Bacteria; kingdom Pseudomonadati; phylum Thermodesulfobacteriota; class Syntrophia; order Syntrophales; family Syntrophaceae; species Syntrophaceae bacterium. Next base: position 303,433 of record JABLXX010000005.1, on the reverse strand, counting down.
AACTCTCCGGCAAGCCGTATAAGGTTGTGTCAGTCGGCGATGCGGTCAAAGTCGGCAAAGTTATTGATGCAATCGAGGCAGGCTACCTTGCGGGGATGAACGCATAAATGCTCTAACCTTGAAAGGAGGTCTCCGAGTCATGACGACGCACAATTTTACCACATTGATTTCCGGCTATGATTATCTGGAGGCGCCCCGATGGCATAACGGCCGTCTGTGGATTTCGGACTTCTACACCCAGCAGGTGATCGCCGCCGACATGGATGGCAAGGTGGAGAAGATCGCCACGATCACCCAACAGCCGTCCGGCCTGGGCTGGCTGCCGGACGGCCGCCTGCTGATCGTCTCCATGCTCGACAAAAAACTGTTGCGGCGCGAACCGGACGGATCGCTTGCCGTGCACGCGGACCTGTCCGGCATTGCAGACGGCCCGTGCAATGACATGGTCGTCGATGGACAGGGCCGGGCTTATGTCGGCAACTTCGGATTCGACCTGATGGGTGGTGCCCCTCTCAAAACCGCCAAGCTTGCTCTCGTGGAACCCAACGGCAAAGTCAGCGTGGCGGCGGAAAACCTGTATTTCCCCAACGCAGTCATGATCACACCCGACGGCCGGACCCTGATCGTCAACGAAACCTTCGGCAACCGGATCTCGGCCTTTGACATCCAGGCCGACGGCACCCTGGGACCGAGGCGCGACTGGGCCGTCTTTGGCCCCCTTCCCAGGGGGCAGGAACTGGCGGAGGTGTTCCCCCAGGCCAAGGTGGCGCCCGACGGAGGAGCGATGGATGCCGAGGGAGCCGTGTGGATTGCCGATGCAATTGGCAACAGGGTGCTTCACGTGGCGGAAGGGGGCCTGGTGCTGGACGAAATTTCCACGGGGAATCTAGCCGTGTTTGCCTGTGCGCTGGGTGGACCCGACCGCCGGACGCTGTTCCTGTGCGTCGCTCCCGATTTCCAGGAACACCTGCGGAAAGGTGCCCGTGAGGCCGCCATCTGGGCCGTGAAAGTGACTGTGCGCGGTGCGGGGCGGCCCTGAAAACAATCTGGATGGATGAGGTTCAACCGGGTCAAGAGGGGCAATCACGCCCCTCTTGACCCTGGCGGTCTCTGGAAAGGACGACTGTATCTCACAGGGGTCCCCGTACAGGATAAAAAAACGGGGGCCGCCTTTCGGCTGACCCCGTCCGCAACGGTTGCTTCGGATGGTTATTTCGTCAATCGGATTGAATCCAGGAGACCGCTAAAATCTCACGTCATCGAAATTGATGTGCCCCCAGCCGCCGCCGGAGAAGTCGATCAGCCGGATCTGTGCCGATTGGCCCTGGTAGGTCCTGACGTCCCAGGTCATACGCTCCATCGTCTCCGTGCATCTTCCCGTTGCCCTCTGGACGATCTGGCCGTTTACGATGAGCTCGACCCGTTCTGTATTGATGTCGCACCCGCCGCCGATCAGAAAACTGATGGAGGGAGTGGCGATCGTGAACGGATCGGACGTCAGGGTTCCCTGGGGGCCGTCACCCTGAATGTGCCCGGGCGGATCGGAGGGGGAGTGCCGGTTTTCATAGCCGCCGATCCAGTAATCCCCCTGGTGAAGGGAAGGCTGGCCGCGATGACGGGCTGTCGGGTTGTCCCCGTAGGTCGGCTGAGTATTGAACGCGGTTCCGGTGCTCTGCCAGCCGTGCAGGTCGCCTGTCTCAAAATCCCAGGTTATGTTTCCGGCGGGAACATTCCTCTTCGGCTCAACGGGTCTGACGGCACCGTCATTCCGGCCTGCCGGCCGGGCGGAAACGGCAGCCGGTTGAGAATCACCGACGATGCCGAGTTTCAAGAGATCGGCGATGGTCACCGTTTTGGCGATGTCCCCGCGGGCGGATGCCGTTACCTTCGCGGTTTCCGTATCGATGGCCTTGCAGGATACGCGAATGCTGTCGCCGAACGGGGTGATGGTCCCGGTGACAATGATATCGGCTCCCGCCAGCTTGCCGATTTTCTTGATCGCATTGGGATCCATCAGGCCGGTCAGGGAGAGCTTCTGCTCTTCGAGGATGCGTTTCATGTGATTCCGGTCGAGGACATCGAAGTCGTGGGACTGCGAGGTCAGATTCCCGGAAATCTCTTCCGCGATGAATCTCCCCAGCTCGTTCACCCGTCCCTGAAGATCGGTGAAGTCGACCACCGCAATGGTCTTCTTGCCGGACTTCGCCATATCTGCGGCAAGGATGGATGAGAGGTTGGCAATCTCCCGCTCGTATGAGAGCGCCGGGAATGCCGGGAAAATGAAGACCATTGCGATCAGGAAGAACAGGATACGACGGCTGCCTTCGAAACGTTTTTTCATGGGTTCCGCTCCTGGGTTTTGGGTGGATTTGCTGCACCATATGAGAGCCGATGAAGATTGTCAATCGCATGAGGTGCAGGCAGAGAGCCCATTCGTAAACAACAACCCGATAGTAGTGTGTATTTTCCTTTATCCGGCAGGCGAACAGGCGCGGATTGACGGCTGCAGGCGAACCCGGGCGGGCAGCCGGATACTCCGTGCAGGGTATATCGTATCATGACGGCCTCTCTCCGGCTTTACAGGCAGCACGGATCATAAGAACCATTGTTCTTTCCTGTTGTTGAGCATGCCGTTGTCAGAATGAGCCTGCTCTCTTCCATCTGACAATGTTTCAGATCCCGCCGGGTCGAAACCTTTCTTACGTACACCGATGCGACGCCTCCCGTCGCCGCTATGAAGAGGGAAGATCGTGACCGGCCGGCGGCTCCGAATCGCCATTCATAAACCAATCACGAATACATATAGATAGGATGCCGGGAAAATTTTTGTACAAATTTCTTGACAAGAAAAACCTTTCTGAATACTCTACCCATCATTTGATGGAACAAGCATATGGAATAGCCAGATGGAACAGGGTAATGGAACGGTATGCTGGATGCGTTGACGGAAACCTGAGATGGCCACGATTCTAGAGAAAGCCCGGAAAGACCCCACATCGATGAAAGGGAGGATTCTGGCGGTGGCCCGCCGGCTCTTCGGGCAGAACGGCTTCCACGGCACGACGACCCGCATGATCGCCCGGGAAGTCGCCATCGACATCTCCACGCTTCATTATCACTGGGGGGAGAAGGGCGATCTCTACGAGGCCGTCGTTCTCGACATCTGCAGCGATCTCGGCCAGAAACTGATCGAGGTCGAAAAGATCATCCACGGCATGCCGCGGAACGACCGCCTGGCCATCTCCATCGAGATGATGACGGACTACCTCTTTGACCATCCCGAATGTTCCAATCTGATTCTGTTCCGCTATTTCGGCATGACGCGGGAAGGCGACGGGCTCGACTTCAAGATTCCAGAGTTCACGGCGGATGTCGCCCGATCCATGGGGTTGGCGAAAGACAAGAGAAACCTTCCTCCTCATGTGAGGATGGA